>CAZANH010000148.1:0-10767 GCA_964486515.1 uncultured Eubacteriales bacterium | reverse complement strand
TTTCATAGGCTGTTTCCTTTCAGTTTTTTGAATATTTAATATTATAGCACATAAAACATAGATAATAAATACGAATTAACACTATCTAACTATCACTATTACATACTTAGTGACTGTTCAAGTACCCAACAGATTCATATCGAAGAATATAGATATCCTTCGATTGGTAATAAGGGAGTACTTGAACAGTCACCATACTTAAATATAAATATAGCTGAACCATAAATCAGGCATACACTTACCTATGCTCTGTAACAATTGTATCTGAAGAAAGAAATTCCTTATGTCAAAGGCGCCAGTATTGAAATCCCAAATCAGCCGCATCTTTTGCATCATAAATTCCTTTTACGTCTATCAGGACTTTTTTACCTGCTTTGAATTTTTTAAAAAGTTCATTAATACCGATTTCTTTAAAAATGTTATGTGTTACTGCTATAATAATAACATCAACATTGTTTATACTTTCCATATCCTCTATAACAACACCATATAGTTTAGTGGCTTCTTTTTTATCAGCTATGGGATCTGTAATTTTAACAGTAAGCCCATATTCCAGAAGTTCATTTATAATATCTGCAACCCTTGTGTTTCTGACATCGGAAACGTCCTCCTTGAATGAAAACCCCATGACCATTGCAAGGGCTCCCTTTAACTCCTTATCAGCCTTTATGATCTGCTTTAACGTACTTTCTGCAACATATTTACCCATGCTGTTATTTATCCTTCTTCCCGAAAGTATTACCTCGGGATGGTATCCCGCATGTTCTGCACTGTATGCAAGGTAATAGGGATCAACACCTATGCAGTGGCCTCCGACAAGCCCCGGCATGAAATTTATGAAATTCCACTTTGTACCTGCAGTCTTTAATACGGTTTTTGTATCTATACCCAATTTACCGAATATAATTGATAATTCATTCATAAATGCTATATTTATATCTCTCTGGGTATTTTCTATAACCTTTGCTGCTTCTGCAATCTTGATGCTTTCTGCCTTGTAAACTCCGGTTTTTACTATGAGGCCGTATATGTTTGCAATTTCATCAAGGGTTTCCGTGTCCATACCGGATACAATCTTTATTATACTATCAACGGTGTGGAGTTTATCACCAGGATTTACCCTCTCAGGAGAGTAACCCACCTTGAAATCGCAGCCGCATTTCAGGCTGGAACTTTTTTCAAGTATCGGGATACATATTTCTTCCGTTACACCCGGATATACGGTGGACTCATATACTACTATGGAACCTCTTATGAGATTTCTTCCCACCGATTCGCTTGCCCTTATGACAGGGTTTAAATCAGGGATTTTGTCATCATTTATGGGTGTAGGTACGGAAACTATATGGAATCTGGCTTTATTAAGCTGAGTTTCATCAAATGTAAACATTAATGAGGATTCTCTTAATTTGCTGTTTCCCACCTCATTTGTCACATCTATGCCGTTTATATAGTTTTCTACCTTCTGCCTGTCTGTATCAAACCCTATAACATTGGCTTTCTTCGCAAACTCCACCGCAAGCGGGAGGCCGACGTACCCAAGCCCTGTTACCGACAGACAGGTCTTTTTATTTTTTATATCTTCATACAGGCTCATATTGATTCCACCTTTAAATCTGTTAAACTCCGTAATAATTTCTATACCACTCGACAAATTTGCCTATACCGTCTTCAATCGGGGTATCCGGCCTGAATTCTGCATCACCCATTAATTCTTCCACGTCCGCATATGTTTTTGGAACGTCACCCGGTTGAAGCGGAAGGTATTCTATTACAGCTTTCCTGCCAAGTTTTTCTTCAAGCACATTGATAAATGTTTCAAGTTTGACAGGGTTGTTGTTGCCTATGTTATATATCCTGTACGGAGCGAAGCTTGCACTGGGGTCAGGATTATCTCCTGACCAGTTCAAATCAGGGCATGGGGGTTTGTTTATCAACCTCACAACACACTCTGCTACGTCGTCTATATAAGTAAAATCTCTTTCCATATTTCCTTGGTTGAATACTTTGATTGGTTCTCCCGCGAGGATTGATTTTGTAAAAAGGAATAATGCCATGTCAGGCCTGCCCCATGGACCATACACTGTAAAAAACCTGAGCCCTGTAACGGGAAGCTTGAAAAGGCTGCTGTAGGTGTGAGCCATCAGTTCTCCTGATTTCTTTGTTGCAGCGTAAAGGCTCAAAGGATGGTCGGTATTGTCATGGACTGAAAAAGGCAACCTGGTGTTTGCTCCGTAAACGGAACTTGAAGATGCAAAGATTAGGTGTTTTACTTTATAATGCCTGCAGGCTTCCAGGATATTTAAAAACCCTGCAATATTTGAATTGATATATGTTTCAGGTGCTTTCAGGCTGTATCTTACACCGGCCTGGGCAGCGAGATTTATCACGGCATCAGGCCTGATTTTCCTAAATGCTGCCGATACCGTGTTTCTATCCTCTATTGAACACTTGTTAAAATGAAAATTATTATAATCTTTCAAAATTTTAAGGCGTGCCCTCTTTAGTGAGACGTCATAATAGCTGTTTAAATTGTCAAGCCCTGTAATATGGTATCCTCTGAGAAGAAGCTTTTTTGAAACGTGAAAGCCTATGAATCCCGCACAGCCGGTTACGATTATTTTTCTATCCATGAAAATTTCCCCTTTAACCACCCTTCGCAATCCCTAATTTGCAATCCCATACAAAAATAAATAAAATATGGTTTTCCTTTATACACAATATGCTTTATGCCCCTTTAATTGTGCCAATGAGTTTCCCTGTTAATGGAGGAGAAGAAAATGAACATAGTTCTAGTTACTATTCACAGCCCACTCTTAACTCGAAGAATATTTTCCTGGTGACTGTTCAAGTACACCACAGATTTATATTGAAGAAATATTTTTCTGAAATAGATAGTGAAGGGCACACAGAGGCTGTTTTTGAAGCAAGGATTAGGTCAAATCACTGTTTGAGATGAATGGTTTCCCGTTATTATTAATAAACATTCATCGAGTTTGATTTGACTTGTAAGGATGAATATACAGCCTCTTGATGACTGCAACGTTTTTTCAGAAAGACATTTCTTCAATTAGTATATTAGGGTGTACTTGAACAGTCACTTTTCCTGAAATGAACGCTATCTATCACAAATTGAATTTGACTAAAAAATAAAATTGGGATATAATAGAATAAGTAAGAAATTGCAGTCATAATACAAATTAATTAAATATGATATTATTGTCAGGAGGTTGGAATTATGGCTAAAGATGAAAAAATTATTTTCAATGAGAAAGAGCTGATGCTTGAGGTAGTAACATTTCCTGAAAAGAAAAGAGAAATAAAAATTTTTACATGGAAGGAAATTGTTAGTGTAAGAGTGGTTAAGGGAGTTGAAAATAAATTTATTTTTAAAAAGCCGTATGAACGGATAGAGGTACAGACAACAAATCCTGAAACACCACAATATTTGATGCCTATTACTTTTGAGAAGAAAAATGAAGAGGAAGAATTTGAGGAGTATGTAAAGGAATTTGAAAAATACTCAAAAGTAAAACCATTCAAATTTGAAAATAAAAGATGATATAAAGGAATATAAATTGAATTTAATTTAAGGGATTGAATGAACGATGTGGGAGATGCCCGGCAGATTTATAGTGTCGGGAGCCGAAGAAGCAAACTTTTGTGGATGTCCGGCCAAGGGTGAAACTTTCAGGCAAAAGGACCGCACCGGGACAATACTCTGAAAAGCTGTATTATTAGCAGCGCCGAAGGAGCAAAACACAAGGGAATTGTGTAGAATCTCTCAGGTTGAAAAAACAGGGAAGATGACGTTGGAACGTTGTCTTCCTTTTTTTTTATATCAAGAGAAAGTTAAATAAAATAAAAAATTTAAAACAGGAGATTTTTTAAAATGCCAAAAACAAAAAAAACGCCTTTATACGATAAACACATGGAACATGGAGGAAGCATGATAGAATTTGAAGGATGGGCACTGCCCTTACAGTACTCATCAATTATATCCGAGTGTAAAAGTGTGAGAAATCAAGCGGGACTTTTTGATGTTTCGCATATGGGAGAGATAATAGTTAAAGGGAAAAAAGCCCAAAGCTTTGTTGAAAAACTTATAACTAACAGTATAAGTGATATGGATAAAGGGAGGATTGTATATTCACCAATTTGTTATCCGGACGGAGGCGTTGTTGACGATATAATGATTTATATATTCGCCCATGATTACTATATGCTTGTTGTAAACGCATCCAATACAGAAAAGGATTATAACTGGATAAAAGGCAGCATCAGCGAAGATACAACTAAAATCGATATTAAAAACGTATCTTATGAATATGCACAGATTGCGCTACAGGGCCCGAAAGCACAGATCATACTACAGAAACTTACCGGAGAACCACTTGAAAAAATAGGGTTTTTAAGATTTGGAGTAAACATTAATATAGCAGATGTGGATACTGTTGTTTCACGAACAGGATATACTGGGGAAGATGGATTTGAAATATATACGGCACCTGAAAATGCAATTCATTTATGGGAAAGTATAATTGAAGCAGGTAAAAGTGATGGCCTTGTCCCGGCAGGGCTTGGGGCAAGGGATATACTTAGATTTGAAGCTTCACTCCCACTTTACGGGCACGAATTGTCCGAAGACATTTCACCTGTCGAGGCAGGGCTTTCGAAGTTTGTTAAATTTAATAAAAACAGTTTTACAGGGAAGGATATTCTTGAGAAACAAATAAAAGAAGGTACTGAAAGAAAACTTGCAGGTTTTGAGATGCTTGACAGGGGAATTGCAAGATCCGGTTATGATGTTTACAGGGATAATAAAAAAATCGGCTTTGTCACAACGGGTGCATATTCGCCGACTCTCAAAAAGAATATCGGGCTTGCAATGGTTGATAAGGAGTATTCAAATGAAGGTTCAAAAATAGACGTTATTGTCAGAGAAAAGTCTTTAAAAGCGGTTGTTGTAAAACTACCGTTTTATAATAAAAAATATTTTACACAGGAGGTTTTATAAATGAAGGTCCCAAAAGGGTTATTGTACACAAGAGAGCATGAGTGGGCAAGAGTTGAAGGGAAAAAGGCATATGTGGGTATAACTGATTATGCACAGAAGTCCCTTGGAGATATTGTTTTTATAGAATTACCGGAAAAAGGTAAAGAAATTAAATGCGGAGATGTTCTTGCTGTTGTTGAATCTGTAAAGGCTGCATCGGATATATATTCCCCTGTTTCCGGAAGTGTTTCCGAGGTAAACGGCAAACTGCTGCAGGAACCTGATCTTCTTAACAGGGAACCTTATGATGGATGGATAGCAGTGTTGGAAATGACTGATGAAAAGCCGGATGGGGATTTTATGGATGAAGTTGAATATGAAAATTATTGTAAGGGAGAGGAATAGTAATGTCCGGTTATATACCCGATACAAAGGAACAACAGGCGGAAATGATGAAGGAGACAGGAATAAAAGATATTGAAGAGTTGTTTTCACCAATACCTCATAATGTGAGACATGCAGACAGCCTTAAAATTCCGGAAGCAGTTTCTGAAATGGAACTCATACCCTATATGAGGAAGCTTGCGTCAAAAAACAGAAATACGGATGATTACACATGCTTTCTGGGAGCTGGTGCATATGACCATTTTATTCCTTCTGCAGTCAACAGCATTATAACAAGGCAGGAATTTTATACGGCGTACACTCCTTATCAGCCGGAGATAAGCCAGGGAACCCTGCAGGCAATATATGAATACCAGACTATGATTTGTGAATTAACGGGAATGGATGTTAGCAATGCGTCAATGTATGACGGGGCAACCGCTTTGGCTGAGGCCGTATTTATGGCATGTGAAGATACGAAAAGGCAAAGGGTATTACTGGCAAGGACAGTACATCCTCAATACAGGCAGGTATTAAAGACATATTCTCACTTCAGAGGAATTTTCATAGAAGAAATTGGATACGATAATGGCGGTATTGACATTAAAATGCTTGAACAAAAAATATCCGATGATGTTGCTTCGGTTTGTATCCAGAGTCCGAATTTTTTTGGAGTGATAGAGAATATTCAAGAAGTGGTTGAAATTGCCCACAGAAAAGGTGTTGTGGTTATATCATGTGTTGACCCGATATCTCTTGCGATACTTAAATCACCGGGAGAATCCGGTGCGGATATGGCAGTGGGTGAGGGACAGTGTCTCGGCAGCAGTTTGAGTTTTGGAGGCCCTTACCTTGGTTTTATGGCGGTAAAGCAGAAATATTTGAGAAAAATGCCTGGAAGGATAACCGGCGAAACAACGGATAAAAACGGGGATAAAGGTTTTGTACTGACAATACAAACAAGAGAGCAGCATATAAGAAGGGGAAAGGCCACTTCCAACATATGTTCAAATCAGGCATTGAATGCTCTTGCAGCATGTGTATATATGTCTCTTCTCGGGAAAAATGGTATGCAAAAAGTTGCGGAACTTTGTATAAACAAAGCTCACTATACATTTGAAAAGCTTATTCATACGGGAAAATTTTCAATTTTGTTCGGGAAAGCTCCGTTCTTTAAGGAGTTTGCATTAAAAAGCAGTATACCGGTAAAAAAGCTTAATAAATTGTTGATAGAGAAAAAAATTATCGGTGGATATGATCTTGGAAAGGATTATCCTGAGTTATCGGACTGCCTGCTTATGTGTGTAACCGAAAAAAGAACACGGGAGGAGATTGATACACTGGCAGATATAATTGGGGGTGCTGTTTTATGAAGGACGTAAAATTGATATTTGAAAAAAGCAGGACTGGAAGAAAGGGGTATTCCCTTCCGGAATGTGACGTACCTGAAAGAAATATCAAAGACATTGTTCCGGAAAAGCTTTTAAGGGCTTTGGAACCGGAACTGCCCGAAGTGGCCGAAGTTGATGTCGTAAGGCATTTTACGGGGCTTTCAGGAAAAAATCATGGCGTGGATTCGGGTTTTTATCCCCTGGGTTCGTGCACAATGAAATACAATCCCAAGGTTAATGAAAACATAGCGAGCCTTGCAGGTTTTTTAAATATACATCCTCTTCAGCCGGAAGAAACCGTACAGGGAGCTCTTGAACTTTTATACAAAACGGATAAAATGTTGTCGGAAGTTACAGGCATGGAACGTTTTTCACTTCAGCCTGCAGCGGGTGCACATGGTGAAATAACAGGATTGATGATAATTAAGGCGTATCATGCTAGCAGGGGAGATGAAAAAAGGGGAAAGATCCTAGTACCTGATTCAGCTCACGGGACAAACCCTGCATCTGCAAAAATGGCTGGATTTGATGTTGTTGAGGTGAAATCGGACAGCAGCGGGCTGGTTGATATTGATTCACTCAAAGGGCTGCTCAGCAATGAAACGGCAGGGCTTATGCTGACAAATCCAAATACACTTGGGCTGTTTGAAAAAAACATAGTAAGAATTGCGGATATGGTTCATAAGGCAGGCGGGCTATTGTATTATGATGGGGCAAATGCCAATGCAATACTTGGAATAGTACGTCCCGGGGATATGGGCTTTGATGTGGTACATTTAAACCTTCATAAAACCTTTTCAACGCCTCATGGTGGAGGAGGGCCCGGATCGGGACCAGTCGGGGTGAAAGGAAGTCTGGTACCGTTCCTTCCCGTACCTGTTATTGAATATGAAGGGGGGATGTATTTCGCCGATTATGATAGACAGTTTTCGATAGGGAGGATAAAGGCGTTTTACGGCAATTTTACCGTTCTGGTAAAAACTTTTGCATATATAATTTCTCTTGGGGCACAAGGGCTCCGGGAAGTGTCGGAAGCAGCTGTATTGAATGCAAATTATCTTTTGCGGAAATTAAAGAATTTTTATTATCTACCATATGAGGGCAACTGCATGCATGAATTCGTCATATCGGCACAAAAACAAAAAGAAAGAGGCGTATCAGCGCTTGATATTGCAAAGCGCCTGCTTGATTTTGGATTCCATCCTCCTACGATATACTTTCCGCTTATTGTAAAAGAGGCGATGATGATTGAACCCACTGAAACGGAAAGCAGGGAAACACTTGATGAATTTATCGATGCAATGAGGAAAATAGCTAATGAAGCGGAGCAAAAACCGGAAAAAGTTAAAAATGCTCCTTATACCACTCCTGTGTTAAGGCTTGACGAAGTAAAAGCCGCAAGAAATCTTGTGCTGAGATGGAAACCGTTATAACAAAGGAAGTATTTGCATTGGCAATTACAACACAATTTTTCGACCCTCCACCTATAGAGGTGGGGGACATCTTGTGCCTCGTTATAAAATAAAAGTGCCGCTCCTGAGCAGGTTGATTGCTGCAGGAGTGACACATCAAGTTATTACTATTCGAGTATTTCAATATATGGTTCGTCAAGGTTTTCTTCAACTGGTACAACCGTTTCTTCGGAGGAGTCATTATTGAGTTGATTATCAGAGGTATTATTCTCCGATTCCTGTCCAATATTTGAAAAACTCGTTATGGATGATTCATGACATATTAGTGCCGTATTTCTTGGAAATGGTGCATTAAACCTGAACGCCCCCTTAAATTCCTCTCTTGTTTTACCTTCAATAGTAAACATTACTTTGTGTATATCTTTGAGCTCCGTGAGTGAGTTTACAATAGAAAATATTGTTATTGTTTCTTCAGACTGGCCTCCAGGGTGATTATCAATAAATTCTTTTGTAAAATCAACAGTTGCAACTCCCGCTTCTATTGATACGGGAGAGCGAAGTTTTACTCCTTGGGGTACGGTGGACTTGAATCCTGTCCCTTTTGAAGGGCCTTTTATTAATTCCCTGACAATTTCAGAAGCAAGAGTTACCGTATCTTTGCCATTTTTTATGGGTATATATCTGATTTCTTTCATAAGTTTACTGTTATCGCTGTTTGAAAAGTATAAGTGAATTTGCATTTTATCAGAAAGTTTAATTACCTCCTCCTCAGACAGAATAATACTGCTGACAGGGAAGATTTCATCGTTATTCTCGGGCTCACTTTTTGTAAAACCAAGCTTTTGTAGTAAATTACAACCTGTTATAAGTACTGCAGCCAATAATAATACTGAAATTATAATTAATTTCTTCATATTCCGGCACGACCTCACTTTCTTAAAAGATATTCCTACAAAATATTCATATGCCGGAATGTAGAATGGTATTCAGTATTATGAAAAATAAATATGCTAATTCATTCCTTATTTTTAAATATCTTGGAAACAAATTCCTTAAGTATGAATTCAGGGTTTATTCCCATATCACAAATTTGTTTGGCAAAAATAAGATATTCAATATTTGATGGGTCCTGAATCCATTTCCTGAGTTCATTATCATCAATGTGAGAAAGTGGATGTACTTGAAAGATTGTATTGGGTTTGTATGGCTGATTTTTTATTGCATATTCAAGATCCTTGGGCGTATTCTCACGGAAAAAAAATTCAGGAGAGATACCCTCATATTTTGCAATTGAATCTATAAATACGGGGTTAAATTTTCTGTATTTGCCATTTTCCATTGACTCAAGGACTTCTTTTGGAACTTCGTTACCGGTTGTTTTTTTTATTTCTTCTGCCATGCGTTCGTATGTTATATTGTTTTTCTCCCTGATAAGCTTTAAGTTAGAAGGGAAAAAATTTTCCTTATTAAGGTAACCTGCTGCATTTAGAAGTTCCTCGTATGATACGCCAAGACCTGTTGAAAGCTTCTTAAGTGTTTCCGTGCCCGGATAAGTGATATTCCTTTCAATTCTATTTATTGTTGCATTGCTCAATCCTGACAGATAACTGAGTTTTCTCTGACTGTAATTTTTTGTTTCCCTGAGAGTTCTTATATATTCACCTATACCTGCCATCTTGTATTACCACCCTATCTGATTTTATATTATTATACAAAAATATTAAATAATAATATAAAATAAACTAAAAAAAGGTTGCATTATTGAAACATATATGTTATTATTATCAGCAGTGATGCAAATATGCATCTTAGCCAAGGGGGCGATAAAACATAAAATACTGCTTACATAACTAATACGGGTTTGCGTATAATAATTAATGTGTTGCAATAATGCAAAATTTTATTTTTAAACTTAAACAGCTTAAATCCAATTCTCCCCATTATACTGGTATTACTACCCACGGCATGTTATTGGTGAATGCCTTTCCAGCATGTAATTATTGGAATAAGCTGTTTTAAGTTTATTCGTCAAAAAGAGCTTTCCTTAAAAAATCGACTTTAAGGTTCTTTTCCTTAAGTTCTTTCGCAAGTTTAAGGTATTGCTCATTTGATGGTTCTGCAATAAAACTTTTAAGGTCCTGCTTGATGTGGCGAGGTAACCTGCTTTTGTATATGTTGCTGTCAGCGTCGATGAAACCTATATCTTTAAGAAGTTCCTGAATTGTTGTACTAAGAATATTAGCTATTTTTTCAAGAGAGTACAAAGTTGGTATTACATCTTTTTTTGTTCTGGGATCACCTTCTTCAAGTTTTCGTATATAGGAATGGCTTAAACCGCACATATCGCCAAATTCTCTCAGTGAAAGCCCCATACTTAGTCTTTTTGCCTTAATAAGGTCACCCAGCCTCTTCATTACATCGCCTCCCCTAATTATTATAACATTTTCCAAATTAATTTCATAGTAAAATATTTTTCTTGTTTGTGTTTGATTTACAAAGGAAGTTTGACAACAAATTCAGTACCTTCATATGGTGTGCTTTTAACATTTATATCCCCGTTATAGAGATTTACTATATGTTTGAC
>CAZANH010000147.1:0-5083 GCA_964486515.1 uncultured Eubacteriales bacterium | reverse complement strand
TAAGAACAAATTGGCCTTCGGCCACCCTACTATAACTCATTATCTTTATTTGTATTACGGTAGGGATATTTAAAATATGATAACTTAAAAAACATTTTTGTATGACATCTGGGGCATGCCACTCCAGGCATTTCCCCTTTCTTTAATTTCTGACCCATCGCAAATTCATCTACTACAAAATCAGGTACATGATCTTCCATCCCACAATTAGGACATTTATATATGTACCATTCTTCTTTGTGGTCTGGGGAATGGAATGGTAGTTCCCAATCGTTGTGCTCTTTCCCTTCGTTCAATTCTAGGATCCTCCTCCCATGGATATTGCTTTATATGTCGTCCCTTTTCATCTGTATGTTCAATATGGTATATAAAATCATGTTTTGGACTCCATATCTCATATAATACCATTTCAGAACCACAATTCCTGCATATCAATGGGTCTTTACCAAAACTTTTTATGATATTTTCACGCCATCTCATCGCTCTCTTTTTCTTTTTCATTATTATTAATCTTAATTGTCTTTTTTTTATATATTTCCATAATGATACTATTTTCTTTGCCCTTTTATTAAAATCTCTACTATATAATCCATATCTCCTTACCATCTTGAAATGCTTCTTGGGTACATGCATTATTAATCTGCCTATAAAATCTAATACTTTAAGAGTTAATTCTTTTCTTTTTTTCGTCTTATGATCCTCATACCAAAATCTCACTCTATGCCCATCATAATTAAGTATTCTATATTCAGCCATTGCAGGCCTCGCTAAATATCTGCCTATATACCTTGTTGCCCCTCTAGCATTATTTAACATTGATTCAGCATTTACATAAAATCCCTTAGGATATTTTTGATATAATTCTCTTATTAAGTTCTGTACTTTTTGATTCGTTTTATAGTATTTCTTGAATATATCTAACAATATTTTCTGCCAGGATTTCTTCAAATAGAAATATGATATATATCCCATATGTTTCCATTGTTTATATTTGTCTAATGCTCCTCCTGTTAATAAAGCATGTATGTGTGGATTAAACCCTACATCTCTTCCAAATGTATGCACTACTGTTATTACACCAACTTGATATTCTTTCTCTTGAGATTGTTTTTCATAATATTTTTGTATTATCTCATTCACTCCATCACACATGTCTTTTAATATATTTCTTTGCCAGTATACATAACCTCTTAATTGCTCTGGTATTGTAAATACTAAATGTCTATGATTAGTATCAAGTATATTGTCTACTTGCTTTTCAACCCAATTATCAATATATTTCTTTCCACATCTTGTACAAAACCTACTTTTACATGTGAAAGCTACCATATGACTATGACCACATTCAAGACATTTATATAAAGTGTATCCATTTTCAGGATTACCACATCCTAATGCTTTTTCAACTTGCTCTATTACATCATTTTGCATATCTACTGGTACAACTTTAGATAATCTAGTATCTTTAAAGGTTTGCCAATTATTATTGTCATTTAATATATATTTAATTGTATATGGTTTTTTAGCTGCTTTTGTTTTCATAATAATTATCTCTTCTATTAACTTATCCACAATCCTGCAAAAAACATAGTTTCCTTATTCCTCTAATCAAACTATATCGACTTCCAGGACCTTATTTAAACAATTTTGGATATTGCCTTTTATTCCCCATTGATGTATTCTTGAATCAATGGGGAGGCGATTTCTTTGGGAAAACTTAAAGTCTATAGAAAAAACATTATTCATCAGGTTAACTCTATCAATATTAAGTCTCTAAGTTCTATGCTCTGGCATAAGACACAAACTGGTTTTGGACTTGATCCTATTGAGGCTGAAATTGTCGCTCGTAAAGGACAAAGATATATTCAAAATCAAGTCTCAAGAACCGAAGAGCAGGTCATTATCCAGGCTGTGCATGGTAAGAACAATCATCAAAAACGTTCTTTTAAGGATTTAGCTAAATCCTCAGTTAATGTAACAGTCTTTTCTCATGATGACTTGAGCTTACTTCATGAGTTCGGGCTTGAGACTATGCAACGCGCCCGACTGGCTCGTATTATTGAAGAAATATACTATCAGAATGCGTTATTACCTTTAGAACAGTTATCTTTTTTACTTAATACTTCCATTAGGCCAATTAGGCTACGCTTGATGAAATGGTGGGACGAAAAAATTATTATGCCTATCTGTGGTCAGAATAAATCTACTAGAGATAATTGTATTTTTCTTCGTCCTGTTTACTGTGTGCGCAAACATTTTAATGGTCAAAATCCTGATGAACTCAGAAAGTTTCTAGCTATTACTAAAAACCAGTACAATGATTACTTGTTCAGCTTTAGCAAAGCCGCCTACTTTATTAGAAACAACAAAGACTATCAAAAACTTGCTAGATCAAATGAATACCCTGTAGAGTTATTGCAACAATGGGATGATTTATATCATGAAGTAAATCCTTATTGCCCAGAATTAATAGATAGTCTGATAGCAAGGTTTAACTATAGGCTTTCTCTTTTGGATTCCCATGAATCCCATAATTTAAGGGATATATTACTTAATGACTTACAGAAACTTCATAATTTCAGCCCAGCTAAGGCTGAATCATATATTTTCTCTTTAGATGAACACTGTGAACTATTATCTGGCTATTCACGCTCCCCTCTTGATGTTATCTATTATGCCGTATCAGCTGAAGAACCAGCTAACAGGTCTTTGGCTGAATGCGAATTAATACCGACTAAGATAACATATCTTGACTTTAATACTGATATTCTCAGCCGGGATAAGGTTAGAGAGATGAAATGGATCAAATTGTTACGTTATGCTACCCAGACCAGAAAACAAGGTGCCCTCTTGACCAACTGTGATTTAGGATTTCTCTTAGGCATTGATCCTGATATCGTAGCTAACCTTATGAAAGAACATCCTGAAACCTTTGTACCTACCAGAGGTAACATCGCAGACATCGGACCTAAATTAACCCATGTTGATAAAATCATCTCCTGTTTCATGGAGGGTTATACTGAAACTGAGATTATGGGTAAAACAGGTCATTCACGAGAAAGTGTTGAAAATTATATCCTCAACTTCTGTATTACTGCTGGTCTTTTAGAAAGAGGACTTACTATTCCTCTAATTAGACAGGTTACCAAGAAATCTAAAAGACTTATCGAATGCCATAAAAGGCTTTATGATAAATACAATGTTCCTGATTATCAATTTACTATGATGCGGGTTAGACAGGTTTTTGCCCATCAGGAATCACTGTTATCTAAAAAAAAAAACGGAATGAAAGAAGGTGATCATATCAAACGCCCTTCCAGAAAGATAAATGAAATTTACAAACCACTTCTGGATAAGGGTCTGGAATATGCTCAACAACAATTTCTAGCTGAATTTTTTGACTTCAACAAAGTCTCCTGGTTAGCCCATAGAGTTACCACTATGTTTAATTCCCTGATGGAAGAATATGAAACTTCCAAGGGGGTTAACCGCCTTAACCCAGGTGACTTAAAAGCAACATTCAGGACTAAACCCATTCTTTTACCTTTATGCCCTACCTCTCTTATTAAAGAGTTGGCTAATGGTTTAGCAATGGAACACGTTTTTCAAAAACATTGTGAGTATTTACTGGATTTTCTTAAAACAATTGATTCAACTGCATCTATAACTGATATTCATATTATTGCAGATCAAAGAAGACTACTGCCCTGCAGGAAGCAACCAAAGCGACCACAGATGCCCTTGCCTGACTTTAATATTGAAAACCTGCTTAGGAAAAGACAAGTTTCTAGTACTAAAGGTTATTGTCCTATCCCTGATTCGATCCGGGATGAGATTGTCGATACTTTAATCCCTGATGGAGTTAGCAATGAAAAAGCTAACGCTATAGTTGATTCCCTGGCACAGATCAGAAACGGTTTCTGCCCTTTATTTGATGAATTGAAACCTGGCCAGATTGTCTGGAATGCTATCAGTGCTAAAGATAGACAACAGGATAGTTTCTACAATATGTTTAGACGTCAAGTACCTGTGATCTTAACTTTCTATACACCTGAAGAATTACTCTTTTTCTCTCAGCCCAATATTGATCTTGGACTGGTTGATCAGATGCACAAAAGACGCATTACAAGAATGTGCTTTGAGGCATATCACCAGGGAGGCTTATTATCGACTTTAGATCTACAAATGCTTATATTACGTTCTACAGCAACTGTTAGTCGCCTTATCAATGAATTTGAACATGAATACAACATTATTATTCCTACACCTGGTAGTATCAAGGATGCAGGTCGTAAATTCACTCATAAACGTATAGTTATTGACCTTCATCTTCAGGGATATCTTTCTAAAGAAGTTGCCAGAAAAACATACCATTCTGGTACTTCTGTAGATAGATACATAGATGGCTTTTTAAGAGTAATGGCACTAGAATTGTTCAATGTACCACCTAAACTTATTGCCAGGACTACTCACATGGGTTTGCCACTTGTTGAAGAATACTTAAGCATAATTCATGAACACTTTACTGACAAAGAAGTTTTACAAAACCATTTACGTGAGCATGGTATAGCAATTTCATGATATGGTACGATTAGAGTTTCCTATACTTGAACAAAGCCTTCGGCCATAATATTTAACTAGAAAAATTTCTTAATGTATAGTTATCCACAAGACTAAGTAAAATTTTAGCTTATGGCATGTTCATTAGGTCTTTATTCTATTTCTATACCCCTTTTTCCTGTTTAAAATCAAATTTTTAAATCTTCTTCAATTAATTATAGAAAATAAGAATATATTATAAATAAGGAGACAGTATCTACTTTAAAGTACTGCCCCCCATTTATATTAAACCTTCCAGAAAAACGTACTTTCAGGCAATAACATTTCAGATTTTAAATATCTCCGCTTTTCTTCTTTACAATAAAGGTAGCAACATCCTCTCCATGAGTACCCCTGCCAAAGCCGGCGTCCATACCAGCTTCCTTAGCAATATCATTACTTACCTGGGTGCCACCGGCAATTAAAATAACCCTGTCTCTAATTCCCTTTTCAATACATAGATCATTTAGTTTCTTCATATTTA
>CAZANH010000146.1:0-19466 GCA_964486515.1 uncultured Eubacteriales bacterium | reverse complement strand
CATGTTGATAAAGACAATACGAATTTCGTAGTTTACACCGTAAAGTATACTGTAGAAGGTTTAACTTCATATTTTAACGATATGTATATTCAGGAGAGAAAATTCAAGACAGGTAGAGGAATGATTGCGTTTTCACAGCTTATGGAAGGGAATATAGGCCTGGAAGGAAAAGAACTTGAAGACAGGCAAAAAGTGGAACAGGCATTAATTAACCATATGTTTGGTTATGCTCAGGACTTGCATTAAGTTAAATTTAAACAGCGCAAAAAACACGTTACTGAGGAGGAAAATATAACAATACATAAAAATTTATAAATCGACATATTATAATTATGTTGATGTCCATTAATACGAAAAGGGGTTTAGCCCGTGATTATATCAAGTATTACAGGTACCGCAGAAAAATCCCGGATTACAAATCTTATAAAGTTATTTATGTCTTATTATGAACCAAAGATAAGTGTTACAGATATCAAGAGACTTTCAGGCCTGACTGATTTACAGTTGAAGGACTATATTGACGGCCTGGAAAAAATCAATACGGATATACTTATTATAAAAAACAGTCTTAATGAACTGGTAAAAGGGCTTCTTTCCCATATAAACTTTGATATAATGTTATTTATAGATAAAGCCGAAGATTTAAAAAGAGAGAAATTTGAAAAATACAGCCGGATTTTAAGACAGGATGGTGTTTTAATTAATAAAAATACCGTAATGATAGTAAATGCCGATTATATATCGGTTTTAGAACTGATTGAAAGTAAGCAGTATTATACTGTTACTTACGGGTACAGCTCAAAAGCTGTTGTAACTGCATCAAGTGTGGGTGACAGCATGACTGAAAATAATTATTTATGTTGTATACAAAAAAATATCAACACTATAAAAGGGAAAATATTTGAACCTCAGGAATTTAAAATTCATATGTTCCAAAGTAGCCATAATATCTACAACATACTGGCAGCAGCGGCTTTTACGGTTGTTAATGGCATTATACCTGATATGGAAAAAGAAGTAGTGAAAGAAAAAATAAAAATAACTTCAAAAAAAGCATTTTCAATATAGAAATATTGTAATATAATATAATATAAAACAGTGGAAAAATGTAGATTAATATAATAATATGGTATTATAAAATTTACCGGGCCAAATTTTACTTCTAAAATGAAATACCGGTGAATAAATATTACAATAGAAAAAAACGGAGGATTGTGATATACCTTTTGGAGAGATATACATAAGAACCTTAGAGAGGAGTGGGGGTCGGATGGTCGGAAACATCATTGAAAACAACGTGGTGACCATTTCCGGTAAAGTAGTATCCAAGCTTGAGTTCAGTCATGAAGTATACGGGGAAGGATTTTACAGCTTTTATATTGAAGTATCAAGATTAAGTGACAGCAGTGACAAAATACCTGTTACCATATCGGAAAGGCTTCTTTCACAGAGAAATATTATGGAAGGTGACGTGCTGGAAATTGATGGCCAGTTCAGGTCTTATAACAGCTATAATGAAGAGGGTAGCAGGCTTGTCCTGACAGTTTTTGCACGTGAAATAATTTTTCTTGAAGATGATATAAAAAGCAAAAATCCAAATCAGATTTATCTCAATGGGTTTATATGCAAAAAACCAATTTACAGGACAACTCCTTTCGGGAGGGAAATATCCGATATACTGCTTGCGGTTAACAGGCCGTATAATAAGTCCGATTACATACCGTGTATTGCATGGGGAAGAAATGCAAGATTTACCGATACTTTAAAAACAGGAGATAATATAAAAATATGGGGGAGGATACAGAGCAGAAAATACCAGAAAAAATTCTCATCAGGAAATACTGTTTCAAAGATTGCATACGAAGTATCGGTATCCAGGCTGGAATACTCCGATAGCAGTAAAAATCCGGAATATACTTCAAGTAATAGTGAAACAAATAACATATGAGAAAAATAATAAATAACAGTATATGGAGCAGATATCCGATAAGGCTGGTATTTTTAGTGCCTGTTTTTTTGGTATGTGCTTTTTTTATTACATCATGCGTTGATTTCAGACAAAAAAACAATTCAATAACAGAACTTTTTGAGAGTCAGGATTTTGCTATGGGAACCTTTATTGTACAAAAGGTGTATGGCAAAGATGCTGAGGAGATATCAAAAAAGGTTATATCCGAAATAAGAGAAATTGAAGCAAAAATGAGTATAAATCTTTTAAAAAGTGAAATAAGCAGACTGAATTTACTTTCAGGGAAGGGATATGCAAGTTTAAGCCCCGAGACATTTTATATCCTTGAAAAAGCTGTTGAATACGGAGACATAAGCAATGGTGTATTTGACATTACAGTAGGGCCATTGGTTGAGGCATGGGGAATATCAACAGAGTCACCAATTATACCTTCATCTGAAGAAATAGATGATATACTTGAACTGATTGATTATAAAAGTATTATACCTGGCAGTGACAGGCTATCAGCAAAGCTTGAAAAACAGGGACAAGCAGTCGATCTGGGAGGAATTGCAAAAGGCTTTGCAGGTGATGAAACACTAAGGATATATAAGGAAAACGGTATAGAATCAGCTTATGTTAACATAGGAGGCAATGTAGTTGTTTCAGGAAATAAACCTGATAATATGCCATGGAAGATAGGTATACAAAACCCCAGGGCTGAGAACGGCAAATATGTGGGTATTATTTCCGTAAGTGACAGAGCGGTTGTAACATCAGGCGATTATCAGAGATGTTTTATTAAGGATGGAGTAAGATATCATCACATATTTAATCCTTACACAGGATATCCTGCAGATTCAGGCCTCATAAGTGTTACAGTAATTGCAAAATCATCTGCCCGAGCTGATGCATTATCAACAGCATCTTTTGTTCTTGGACTTGATAAAGGAATGGAGCTTATTGATAAATTTGAAGGTGTAGAAGCTGTATTTATAGATAAAAATAAAAAAATATATATTACATGCGGACTTAAAGAAAACTTTATATTTTCAGATGAAAGCGGTGATTACGAATTTGTTGAAGAAAGGTGACCTCTGGTTTGTATTTTCAATACTTGCTGTGGCAGCAGTTATTTACATCCCTACAGGATTGTTAAAATCAACAGGCCCCGATATACACAGTATTGCGGTAATCAGGCATAATAATGAAATTATAAGGGAAATAGACCTGGACTGTGTGAATAAACCATACACTATTGAAATTAAAGGCACATATAAGAATACTATACTTGTGGAAAAAGGCAGAATAAGATATCTGGAATCAAACTGCCCAAACAGGATATGTGTAAAAACAGGATGGTTGGAAAAACCTGGTGATACAGCTGTTTGTATACCTAACAAGACGATGATAAAAATAGATGGAGAAAGGAATGAGATTGACGGGGTGGCATTTTAACCGTAAAATATGAGAGAATTAAAATATGGTAAAGAAAAACATACAGGGGAAGTTGTGGTAATTGCGTTTTTTGTATCACTGGCGCTTGTACTTTCCATAATTGAGTCATGTATACCGATTAATGTGAGTATACCAGGAATAAGGATAGGGCTTGCCAATATCATAACTTTGGTTGTTATAGCCGTTATTGGTTTAAAGCAGGCAGTTACAGTTGTTATAATACGAACATTGCTTTCATCAATATATTCGGGTGGACCGGTTGTCCTTGTTTTCAGTTTGGCCGGCGGGCTTATGAGTGCCATAACCATGTGGTTTTTTTATAAATATATGTCGAAAGTATTTAGCATTATTGGAATAAGTATAACCGGTGCCGTTGCACATAATATAGGTCAGCTGGCAGCGGCAGTGCTTATTATGGGTGAACCAGCCGTTATCTCATATTTTCCTGTCCTTATGGTAGCAGCAGTTGTTGCGGGCAGTTTTACAGGGATTTGTTCAAAATATCTCATTAATGTGTCAAAAAGACGGTTTTTTGAAACAATGAGATAATAATTAAAGGTTGCAATTATTACTAAAGTGTATTATTTTATTAATATGAAGCAATTGTTTTGTTATAAATTTTGAAATAAAAATATTCAAAGGGGAGGATTGTCATGTATGGTTAAAGTTTTGTTCGGAGAAAAGGGTATGGGTAAAACCAAACAGCTTGTTGATAAGGCGAATAATTTTTGCAGGGAGTCATCGGGAAATGTAGTATTTATTGATGACAGCGATGATCTTATGTATGACCTAGACAGGGAAATCAGGTTCATAAATATTTCAGAATATCCGATTAAAGAGGAAAACGGACTTCTCGGATTTATATGTGGAATAATTTCAGAGGACTATGATATTGAAGGTGTATTTATTGACGGTACTACATATTTACTTATCAGTGGAAAAGAAACACTGGAAGAATTACTGAAAAATCTTCATAGTGTTTCAGAAAAATTCGGGGTTGAATTTCATATAAGCATACACGGGGATTCGAAAGAAACACCCGGATTTATCAGAGAATTTATGTGAGCTGGATATGAATCATATTGTTGCTTCTGTTGCCGTAAGCAATACAACAAGGGATTATGACAAACAATATAGTTATCTTATACCGGAAGAAATTGAGAATCTTATAATACCAGGTATAAGGGTTAGTGTACCTTTTGGCAGAAAAAACAGGACAAGAGTGGCATATGTTCTTGAAATAAAAAAAAGTGATTCTGTTAATAATCTAAAAAAAATTAATAATATAATAGACAGTACTCCTCTAATAGGGAAGGAAATGATTGAACTTGCCTCCTGGATGAAGAAATACTACATATGTACATATTCGGATGCTTTTAGATGTATGCTGCCACCTGATAACAAAGCTAAAAAAAGTAAGGCGGCTTTTTTGGCTGTGGATGAAGATATGGTTGATGAACAAATCAACTGTGGCAGTATCAGGACAATACAACAGATAAAGGTGCTTAAGTTACTTCTAAAGAACAAATATATGGCTGTAGCGGATATTGTAAGGTATTCTGGAGTATCAAGAGGGGTGCTTGATACTCTTAGGAAAAACGGATTTATAGATTACAGGGAAATAGAAGTCAACAGAAACCCCTACGCATACAGGAAGATAAACAGGACTTCTGCTTTAAAACTAACGACGGCTCAGCAGTATGTTATGAAAGGCATAAGTGAAATATATGAAAGACAGATATTTGAAGAAATCTTGTTATATGGGGTAACAGGAAGTGGAAAAACTGAAGTATATCTTCAGCTTATTGAAAAAATAATTGCAGATAATAAACAGGCAATAGTCCTCGTACCGGAAATAGCTCTTACACCTCAAATGGTTGAAAGATTCAAGGGGAGATTTGGGGATGAAGTGGCAGTACTTCACAGCCGTTTGTCGGTTGGTGAAAGGTATGATCAGTGGAATCTTATAAAAAAGGGTAAAATTAAAGTTGTGGTTGGTGCACGCTCTGCAGTTTTTGCACCGCTTGAGAAAATAGGAATTATTATTATTGATGAAGAACATGAAAATTCATATAAATCAGAGACAACTCCCAAATATCATGCAGCGGATATAGCTGTTAAAAGGTGCAGGTATAATAATGCTCTGGTTGTTTATGGTTCTGCTACACCTTCTGTTACGACATATTACAGGGCAGTAAATGGCAGGATTAAATATTTTGAACTAAAGGACAGGGTAAATAAAATAGCTCTTCCGAAGGTTAATGTAGTAGATATGAGAGAGGAACTTGCAAAGGGAAACAGGTCAATATTCAGTAATAAACTTAAAGAAGAAATTAAAAAAAATATTTCCTTAAAGCAGCAAACAATATTGTTCATGAACAGAAGGGGACACTCATCCTTTGTATTATGCAGGAATTGTGGTTATACCCTGAAATGTGAAAACTGCAGTGTTTCGCTTACATATCATACGGATGGCAATAGATTGATCTGTCATTACTGTGGATTAACATATAAAATGCCTACAGTATGCCCAAAATGTAAAAGCAGTTATATAAGACAGTTTGGTGCAGGCACACAAAAGATTGAGGAAGAGGTAAAAAAAGCATTCCCAGGCTGTTCAAATTTACGAATGGATTCGGATACGACAGGTTTTAAAAATTCACATGAGCAGATTCTTACAAAATTCAGGAATGAAAATATTGATATACTGATAGGGACACAGATGGTTGCAAAGGGGCATGATTTTCCAAATGTGACATTGGTCGGAATACTTGCTGCAGACAGTCTTCTTAATATAGGGGATTACAGGGCATCAGAAAGGGCATTTCAGCTTATAACACAAGCAGCGGGCAGAGCAGGCAGGGATAAACTTCCAGGCAGAGTTGTTATTCAAACATATAATACGGATGATTTCAGTATACAGGCAGCTTGCAGTCACGATTATAAAAGCTTTTACAGGCAGGAAATAAAAGTACGTAAAAATCTTGGATATCCGCCGTATACAAATATATCCACAGTTGTATTAAGTGGTTTAAATGATAAAGCTGTTCAAAATGGAACATATCTGGTAATAAAGCATATTAATAAATTATTCAGGGGATGGGAAAAAAAAGTTGAAATGCTTGGGCCTGTGAGAGCACCTATACAGAAAATAAAAAACAGGTACAGGTGGAGAGTAGTAATAAAATGTAATGACGTAGAGAAACTTACAGATGTGTTAACAAGTGTTTTGGATGTTTGTTATAAAACAGTTGCTAAAAATGGTGTGGATATAGGGGTGGATATTAACCCTGTTAATATGCTATAATAAAATAAATAAGAGGGAATAAAAAAAGTGGATATATAGCCCAGATATTTGGAGGGGTAATTATGGCAACAAGAAGATTAAGGTTTGAACCGGACGAAATATTAAGGAAAAAATCAAAAGAAGTTGATGTTGTAGATGAAAAAATAACCAGGCTTCTTAAAGATATGGCTGAAACCATGTATAAAAACGATGGTGTAGGGCTTGCAGCACCTCAGGTTGGAATACTTAAGCGAGTAATAGTAATTGATGCCGGAGAGGGATTGATTGAACTAGTAAATCCTGTAATAACGGAGAAGTCAGGAGAACAGCAGGAGGTTGAAGGTTGTTTGAGTATTCCCGGTGTGTTTGGCGAGGTAAAACGTCCGGTAAAAACTACAGTGAAAGCACTAAACGGGAAGGGAGAAGAAATTACCGTAAAAGGCGAAAAATTGCTTTCGGTGGCTTTAAATCATGAAATAGACCACCTTAACGGTGTATTGTTCATTGATAAAGTCGAAAGGTATGTTAGTATAGATGAATTGAGGAGAAAAAACAAAAGAAAGTAATTTTTTATGGAGTGATTTCTTTGAAAATAATATTTATGGGAACGCCGGATTTTTCCGTTCCCTTGCTGGATATGCTTATTAAAGAAGATTATATGGTTTCTGCAGTTGTTACAAGGTCGGACAAGCCCAAAGGCAGAGGTAAAAAAATTTTACCATCTCCGGTAAAACTTTGCGCAATCAAGAACAATATAGAAGTACTGCAGCCGGAGGATATCAGAAGTCCTGAGTTTCTTGAAAAACTCAGCATGCTGTCACCGGATCTGATAATAACTGCAGCGTATGGGAAAATCCTTCCGGAAAATATCCTCGAATTGCCACGAATGGGATGTATAAATGTTCATGCTTCGCTTCTTCCAAAATACCGTGGTGCGGCTCCGATTCAGAGAGCTTTAATGAATGGTGAAAAAACAAGCGGTATTACTACAATGTTTATGGATAAAGGTATGGATACGGGTGATATTTTACTGAAACAGGCTGTAAATATAGATGATGATATGACAGCGGGAGAGCTTCACGATAAACTGGCTTATCTTGGAACTGATGTTCTTAAAAAAACCCTTGAAAAATTAAAAAAAGGTACATTGAAACATATACCTCAAAATAATGATGAAGCTTCATATGCTCCAATGATTAAAAAATCGGAAGGAGAAATCAGATGGAATTCATCACCGCAAACAATTCATAATATTGTAAGAGGGTTGAATCCTTGGCCATGTGCATTTACGTACTTGAAAGGCAGGAGGATGAAGATTTTGAAAACAGGGAAAATTGCAATGAAAAATACGGATAGAGAAGGTACAACGGCAGTTCCTGGCACTATTTTAAAAACTGCCGAAAATGGTATGGTTATAGCATGTATGGGTGGTACCTTAAATATTCTTGAAATACATTTTAATGCGGGAAGGAAAATGAATATAAGTGAATGCTGGCACAATTTTAATGAAGGTGAAGTTCTTGGGAAATAAAATAAAAGACTGCTTAGGTATTTCATGGTCATTGTTTCAATACTACGGTTGATACGGATGAGCTGGAAGAAAGGTTGAACTGGATACTTGGAAAATAAAGATAAAAATACTGAGGCTGATAAGGTCAGAGAAGAGGCCTTGAAAATCATATATAAAATAAATGAAAAAAATGCATATCCGGGTATAACGGTTAATGAATATATTAAAAGGTTTAAACCGGATTACAGGGATAGAATGTTTATTTCAGAACTTGTATACGGTTCTGTTAGATGGAAGAAAAGAATTGACCATGTAATAAAAAGTTTTTCCAGAGTCAGAATAAAAAAAATATCCCCATGGATTATGAACATTTTAAGATTGGGAATATATCAGATACTTTTTATGGACAGTGTACCCGAGTCTGCTTCATGCAATGAAAGTGTAAAGCTTGCAAAGAAGTATGGGCACAATGCATCGAGTGGTTATGTAAATGCAATATTAAGAAATGTTGCAAGAAACATATCAAATATTGAGTACCCGGACAGGGAAAATTCACCGGTAGAATATTTTTCTATAATATATTCTCATCCTGAATGGCTTGTAAAAAGATACTTGAAATTATACGGAAATGATTTTACAGAAAGGCTGCTTTGTGCAAACAATGAAAATCCTCCTTTCACAATTCGTGCAAATATTTTAAAGGCAACACCTGATAAATTGCTTGAACTATTGAAAAAATCAGGGTTTAATTGCAAGAGTGGCAGTTATGTCAAAGATGCAATTGTTATTGATAACCCTGCAGGTATATTTGAAAGCGATATATACAGGGGAGGCTTTTTTCAGGTTCAGGATGAAAGTTCGATGATTGCTGTAAAAATGCTTGACCCAAAACCGGGAGAATATATAATTGATGTATGTGCGGCACCGGGGGGTAAATCAGCATATGCTGCCGGACTTATGAAAAATCAAGGAAGAATAATGGCATGGGACATTCATTCACAAAGGCTGCAGCTTATTAATAATACAGTAAAAAGACTGGGGATTGATATTGTTGAAATCATGCAAAGAGACGCAGTTGAAATCGACCGTAAAAATATTGGAAAGGCAGACAGGGTAATAGTTGACGCACCGTGTTCAGGCCTTGGAACCATAAGGCGGAGGCCGGATATTAAGTGGTCAAGGCGGGAAGAAGACATTGTTAAGCTTGCAAAGATACAGTATGACATACTTGTCTCGTCATCAAAGTATGTCAGGAATGGGGGTATAATTGTATATAGCACATGTACCACTGAGCCCGAAGAAAATGAAATGATAATAAAAAGGTTTCTTGAAAACAATAAAGAATTTGCCATTTGTGATTTAAAGGACAATACTGAACAGGTATTGGCAAATACATTAAAAAAGGGATATATAGGATTGTTTCCGCACATTCATGGTACAGACGGCTTTTATGCGGCAAAACTATATAAAAAAGAATAAAAAAAAGGATGAAGAATGGGAAAGAAAAACATAATTGATTTATCTATAAAAGAACTTGAAGAATATGTCATCAATATGGGAGAAAAGAGATTCAGGGCTTTGCAGATTTACCGCTGGATTATATCAGGTATAAGGGAGCCTGCTGACATGACAAATATATCGAAGGCATTCAGAGCGAAACTTGAAATGGTTTTTAACTTCAGGTGTCTTGATGTTCATGAAAAAATCATATCAAGCCAGGATAATACCATAAGGTATGTTTTTAAGCTTAGTGACGGAAATATAATAGAAAGCGTATTAATGAAATATAAGTTTGGGCTTACTGTATGTATATCTTCACAGGTTGGTTGTAAAATGGGATGTGCTTTTTGTGCATCTGCCCGTACAGGATTTTCAAGAAACTTAAGTTGTGGAGAAATGCTTGATCAGATATTGATAATACAGGAGGATATAGGACAGAAGATTGGGAATGTAGTTGTTATGGGAATTGGAGAACCCTTTGATAATTATGAAAATTTAATTAAGTTTCTAAAGCTGGTACATTGTAAAGATATATTAAATATGGGTTACAGAAGGATTACTGTTTCTACCTGCGGGCTTGTACCTGAAATCGTAAGATTTGCCGGTGAAAAGATTCCTGTTAACCTTTCAGTATCACTTCATGCCTCGGATGACAAGTTGAGAAGTAAAATAATGCCAGTTAATAAAAAGTATTCTATTGACAAACTGATTAAAGCATGTAAGATATATACAGGAGAGACTAACAGGCGAGTAACCTTTGAGTATATTATGATTTCAAATTATAATGATTCAAAGGAGCATGCGTTTAAACTTGCTAAAATACTTAAGGGTGTTTTATGCCATGTGAACCTTATACCCTATAATGAGATTAAAGGTATAAGTTTTAGGAGAAGCAAGGCGGAAGTTATAGAGAAATTCAAGCAATTACTGGAAAGCAAAGGAATTGGAACAACAATAAGGCGCGAATTGGGAGAGGATATCAAGGCTGCATGTGGTCAGTTAAGAAAAGGGGCAATGAGCCAGAGAAAATGAATACTTTGGTTGAGGCTGTGAGCACTTGTATGATATAATATAAGCTTGAGGTTATTAAAGGTTAATACAGATAAAAGGTTGGAGAGTGAAAGAAGGTGATGGTATGAGGTATGCAGTCAAAACGGATAAAGGTATGTTACGTGAAAAAAATGAAGACAGTTATAATATTATTGACGATTATAACGGTTCATTGATTATATTTATAATTGCAGACGGTATGGGGGGTCATAATTCCGGTGGTTTGGCAAGCAAAATGGCAGTAGATACGGCAAGTAAATATATAAGAAAAACTTCGAGAAATATGAATTCTGAAGAGAATATCACACCTGCAATAAAAAATATTATTGATGGCACCAATTCAAATGTATTCGCAAACTCAAGGAAAAAAATTGAAAATGCAGGTATGGGAACTACTTTTATAATAACTGTGGTATTTAATAATAAATTATACATAGGGCATGTTGGAGACAGCAGGGTTTATCTCATAAGAAACAATGAAATAATAAGAGTAACGACGGATCATTCTTACGTTGAAGAACTTGTTAAAATTGGGTCACTTACAAGAGAAGAGGCAGAATCACATCCTCGGAAAAATGTAATTACCAAGGCACTTGGATGTGAAAAGACACTGGAAGCGGATATATATTCATGTGATATTAAAAAAAATGACTGTCTGATACTTTGTACCGATGGCCTTACAAATATGGTCAGTGAACAGGAAATAAAAGGGGCTGTTTTAAATTCAAAAACTCCTGAAAATGCATGTGATATTTTGATAAGCAAAGCAAATGAAAATGGTGGCAGGGATAATATAACTGTAATAGTTATAAAGGATGAATAAAGTGATTTTTTACGTTCACCGGAGGTGAATATGGAAGGGCGTATACTTGGTGGCAGATATGAATTAAAGGAAAAGATAGGTGCCGGAGGAATGGCTCTGGTATATAAAGCAAGATGTAAGCTGCTTAACAGATATGTGGCAGTTAAAATACTGAGGCCTGATTTTACAAATGACGATGAATTTGTAAAAAGATTCAGTGTTGAGGCTCAATCCGCAGCAAGCCTGTCTCATCCAAATATAGTACCTATTTATGATGTGGGATATGAGAATGGTATTCATTATATTGTAATGGAATATATTGACGGAATAACACTTAAGGATTATATTTCACAAAATAAGATATTGGATTGGAGAGAAGCGGTCGATATTACTATACAGGTATGTTCTGCCTTAGAACATGCGCATGAAAAACATATAGTACATAGAGATATCAAACCTCATAATATTCTTCTAACAAGGAATGGAATAGCCAAAGTAACAGATTTTGGCATAGCAAAGGCGGTTACAACATCTACAATTACTGTTGCAGGTAATACTATGGGTTCGGTACATTATTTTTCTCCGGAACAGGCAAGAGGTGGTTTTACTGATGAAAAATCAGATCTCTACTCACTTGGTATTGTATTGTATGAAATGTTAACAGGAAAAACCCCTTTTAATGGTGAAAGCCCTGTTACTGTGGCATTGAAGCATATTCAGGATAAACCCATGCAGCCAAAGGCAATAAACAAAAAAGTCCCATCAAGCATTAATGATATAATAATGAAAGCAATACAGAAGGAACAAGTGAAAAGATACCAGAACGCAAGCCAGATGCTCGCACATTTGTATAAAGGTTTTGAAAAACCGGAAGGAAACTTTGTAAAAAAAGAATATGAGGATGACAGTCCCACTGTACGTATGAAAGGGATAAGAAAAGAAAATGTACCTGAAGTAAAGGAGGAATTAAAAATAAGAGGGAAAAGCGCTAAAATAGGAAAAAACGCCAGGAATAATAAAAAAAAGAGAGACAGTCTTACAACTATTATTGCGGTAACAGCAACTGTTATAATGATAGCTGTGTTTTCATATGTTGGGTACAGGGTTATAGAAGGGTATGTAATTACAACACCTTCTGATTTTGTGGTAGGTAACTATGTAGGAATGGATATTAATGATGTAGAAGAAGCCGTAAATGGAAAAATTGAAATAGAAGAAAACAGGGTTTTTCACGATACGGTTCCATTTAATATAATTTTGGAACAGTCTTTTCCCCCGGGAAAACCTTTAAGGGAAGGTAGCCAAAATATATTGGAATTAACGGTGAGTGACGGCCCTGAAATTATTGAAATTCAGGATTATAAAGGGCAGGATTACAGGACAGTGGAGACAACACTGGAACAAATCGGTATGGATACGGAGGTAAGGGATGAGTATAGTGATACTGTCGGAAATGGCATGGTAATAAGAACAGAACCCGAAGCGGGGGAAGAGGTTGAACCGGGAGCACATATAGTTATTTATAAGAGTACAGGCCCTGAACTTGAACAAATAAAAGTCCCGAACATTGTAGGTCTTAATAAGGATGAGGCAGTGAAAATGATAGATGATGCGAAGCTTACAATTGGTAATATAGATCCTGAAGATATTGTCAGTGACACGGCGATTATATATAAACAATTTCCTGTAGCTGAAACGGAGGTTGATGAAGGTACGCCGGTCGATATGTACTTTGAAGAAAAACAGGAAAGTACGGAAGTAGAATATACAGGAACAAGTAAACTGGAAAGAAAAACCGAGAAAATAATAATTGAGCTTACAAAACCGGATGACTATGGGGATATGATAAAAGTAGTCGTTGAGGCAACTCCTTCTGATACTAATCGCGTATCCCAGGTAATGAATGAGGAATGGAGCAAGAAAAGTTTCCCAATAACGGTAGAGATACCGATTCCTGTATATGGGAGGACAAAGGTTAAAATAATACTTGATAACGAGTTATATAGACAATTCTACAGGTAGTTATCAAATGAGATATGTGTTATTGCTTCCCGCGGAGGAATGATAGTTTGCCTAAAGGTGTAGTTGTTAAAGGTGTTGGGGGTTTTTATTATATAATGTCCGGAGATAATATATATGAATGCCGGGCAAGAGGAATTTTCAGAAAAAACGGTATATCACCCTTGCCTGGAGACAGGGTTGTTTTTGAAATTATTGATTCATATAAAAAAACAGGCATTCTTAATGAAATAATGGAAAGAAAGACTGTATTGGAAAGGCCTGTAGTTGCAAATGCAAACCAATTGATAATTGTAATATCGGTGCATTTGCCCGAACCTGATTTTTTATTGGTGGATAAACTTCTAATAGAGGCACAGAGGCAGAAAATGAATGCTTGTATTTGCATTAACAAGATTGATCTTGACAGTGAAAACTTACATGAAGAAATAAAGAAAATATATGCAAATACAGGTTTTAAAATAATTAACACGAGTTTTAAGACAAATATAGGATTTGAGAATTTAAAAAAAATCCTTGAGGACAGAATTAGTGTTTTTGCGGGACAGTCAGGAGTTGGCAAATCAACGATATTAAATACAATAATGAATTCATGGATTATGGAAACAGGAGAAATAAGCAAAAAGGTAAAAAGAGGAAAGCACACCACGAAACATGCTGAACTGCTGATATTTGGCAGAGAGGGATTTGTAGTGGATACTCCGGGCTTTAGTTCATACTCACTGAAAGGTTTAAGTTGTAATGAATTACAGTTCTATTATCCGGAATTTGAAGAGTACATAAAAAAATGTAGATTCACAGGATGCAGCCATATAAACGAGCCGGGCTGCGGTGTGAAAGGTGCTCTTGAAAATTTCAAAATAGATATGAAAAGATACGATAGATATGTAAGGTTATTTAATGAAATGAAAAATATTAATAGACAAAAAGAAAGGAAGGATCGAAAATGATAAAAATTGCACCGTCAATACTTGCAGCCGATTTTTCAATGCTTGGGGAAGAAATAATAAGAGTGGAAAAAGCAGGTGCCGATATTATACATGTTGATGTTATGGATGGGCATTTTGTTCCGAATATTTCAATTGGGCCTCCGGTAATAAAGGCTATAAGGAAAATAACAAAGCTCCCGTTCGATGTTCATCTGATGATTGAGGAACCCGATATGTATATAGACAGTTTTATTGATGCCGGTGCAGATATTGTATCAGTACATGTGGAAGTCTGCAATCATCTGAACAGGACGTTGAAAAGAATAAAAGACAGAGGCAGAAAAGCTGCTGTAGCTGTTAATCCAACTACGCCCCTGGATTCACTCAAGTGGGTACTCAGTGATATTGACATGGTTTTGTTGATGACAGTGAACCCTGGTTTTGGAGGACAGTCGTATATTGAGTTTATGACTGATAAGATTGGAGAATTGAAAGAGATTGTCCGAAGGGAAAAAACGGTTATTGATATAGAAATAGATGGTGGTATTGATTTAAGCAATATATACGAAGTTACTCATGCGGGTGCAAATGTAATTGTGGCAGGTTCTTCGATATATCACTCAAAAGATATTGAAGGTACAATCAGACAACTTAAAAACAGGGCATTTAAAGATTGAAAGACCTGAAAAAAATTGTTTTAAGGATTAATGAATATTCATGGGGGGAGTAAGCTTGAGAGCGCTTTTGGTTTTGAACGGAAGCATATTTGATTATAACCATTATAAAAGTTATATTGAAAGGTCTGAGTTTGTAATATGCGGTGATGGTGGTGCCAGGCATCTTAAAAAAATGGGCTTGAAACCTGATGTACTTCTGGGTGATTTTGATTCCATCTCAAAAAAAGATCTTGAGTATTATAAGTCAAAAGGAACAGAGATAATGGAGTATCCTGTAAAAAAGGACAGAACAGATGCAGAAATAGCGGTAGATTATGCAATAGATTCAGGTTTTAGTGTTGTTACTATTATAGGCGCAGTGGGAACCCGCATTGACCATTCACTTTCGAACATACATATGCTTAAGAAACTGTTGGATAATGGTATAACCGGTGTTATAGCCAACGAGAACAATGAGGTTACTCTTATATCAAAAAATATTACTCTTGAAAAAGAAGAAAATGTTAAAATAACACTTTTGCCTTTTACAGAAAAGGTCTACGGGGTTACAACAAGAGGGCTTTATTATCCACTGGAAGATGCGGTAATTAAAATAGGGGAAAGCATAGGAGTGAGCAATGAATTCTCTGATGCCGCAGCGGATATTTCTATTAAAAGCGGGCTTTTGCTTGTTATAAAGTCCTGGGATTAGACAATATAATCAATTAATTGCAGCAATTCCTTTTGTAAGTTTTTCAAAAGCAGGCAGAGATTTCTCTATGGTTTTTATGTTTATACAGTAGGCAAGGCGGAAATGGCCTGGCCAGCCGAACCCCTGTCCCGGAACCAGCAAAATATTGTATTTAAGAGCCGTTTTGGCAAATTCAACATCATCGGCAATTAGTGATTTGGGAAAGAGATAAAAGGCACCCTGTGGTTTTATGCATGAATAACCAAGAGATATAAGATGATTGTAAAGTAAATCGCGCTTTTTTTTGTAATCGTTAATATCTACTTTTGTATCAAGGCAATTTTCTACGGTCTTTTGAAAAAGAGCGGGTGCGTTTACAAATCCTAATGTCCTGTTACAGAAAATCAAGCCGTCTGTAAATATATCAACATTTTCAACGGCGGGATTTACGGCTATATAACCAATCCTTTCACCGGGAAGAGCAAGAGACTTGCTAAAGGATGTAACGGATATGGAATTTTGGTATATACTTAAGACATCAGGTACAATTGCATTGTCATAAACTATTTTTGTATAGGGATCATCGGATATAATAAAAATTGTTGTTCCGTATTTCTTGCCTTTTAATAAAAGAGTATCAGAAATTTCTTTTAGTGAATTTTTATCGTATATGACACCGGTTGGATTGTTGGGCGAATTTATTAAAACTGCCCTTGTACGGGGTGTAATATATTTTTCAAGTAAAGAAACATCAGGCATAAAGGTGTTTTTGTCTGTGGGAGCTATTACAGGTATTCCACCATGGTTATCTATATAAAAAAGATATTCTACAAAATACGGAGAAAATACGATTACTTCATCGCCAGGATTAAGCAGTGTCTTAAAGACTACATTCAGTCCTGCGGCAGCTCCACAGGTCATTACTATATTTTTGCCGGTAAATAAAAGACCTGTTTCTTTAGTAAGGCTGGAGGCTATTTTTTCTCTTGTTTCCCAATATCCTGCATTGCTCATGTATCTATGCATACCTTGTGTTTTGCTGGAAACGAGTTGCTTTAGCGTATTTTTTACTTCCACGGGGGGTTCTGTTTCAGGGTTTCCAAGGCTGAAATCAAATACATTGTCTGTACCATGAAGTTTTCTAAGTTTTTCACCTTCTTCAAACATTGCGCGAATAAAAGATGATTTGTTAAGATTTTTAATTACTTTTTCAGAAAACATTATATCAATCCTCCGTTTAATTATTTTAAAAGTTTTCTTATTTTTTGTTCATCAGGTGTTACAAAAACAGTTTTAAAATTATCGTAAATTACCATTCCAGGTTTTGCGCCATGTGGTTTTTTCACATTTTTTATTTCCGTATAGTCTACGGGGACATTGGAAGAATATTTTGATTTGCTGTGGAAGGCTGCGATGATTGCTGCTTCTTCAACAGTTGAATCAGGTATGTTTTTAACTGTTTTTTTTATAACTACATGTGTTCCCGGTATATTTCTTGTATGAAGCCAGAGATCTTTGGATGAAGACATTTTTAAAGTAAGGTAATCATTTTGCAAATTATTCCTGCCTGCATATACATATATACCATCAGAGGATTTGTAACAATGTAGATTTGGTTTGTTAACATTATTCTTGGTTACGGTTACTTTCTTGTTTTTAATATAACCCTGTTGAATTAATTCTTCTTTTATATCATTGACTTCATCAATGGATAATGAATTTTCAAGGAGAGAATACAGACTTTCAAGGTATGAATATTCTTCTCTTGTTTTTTTAATCTGCTTTAATGTATTTTCATAGGTCCTTTTAGCCTTCTTGTATTTATTAAAATATATTTGGGCATTTTTCTCTACTGAAAAGTTTTTATTAAGAGGAATAGTGATATTTGTGTTATCATTAGTGTGATAATTTGTAAGGATGGCTTTTGAAGAGCCTTTTGGTATACTATGTATGTTAGCTGTTATGAGTTCACCGTAAAGGCGAAATGTACTGCTTTGGGAAGATTTATCAAGTTCCTGTTGCTGAAGTGATAATTTTCTTGTACATCTTTCAATATTTGTGTTTAAAAGCTTTAACAGGCCGGACTTTTTTTGAGACACTCTTTCAGAAGTATCCTTGCTTTTATAGTATGTGTCAACCGCAAGATTAATTGAAGATAAGGTTTTTGTAACAGGATAACATGTTATATCCATACAATGAAAATCAAACGGTTTTTGCATATTTGAATCTCTGTATATGATACATGGATGATAATTCTTTGAGGCAATATCCGAAATTACCAATGCAATTACAGAATTAAGCCTGTCCAACATATCGGGTGTGAGTGCAGAAATCGTGATTCTTTCGTCAATTCCTGCCCGATAGCAAATCTCATAACATAAAAGGGGGCTGAAACCTTTTATGTTATTTAAAAGAAATTTACTGATATTAGTATTAACGGAAGGAGTTTTTGTCTCATTTGATAATTTTTTCAGCAATCCGTCAATTTGAAGTTTTAGCGGGCTTGTTTTATCCTGAGATGGGGGATATGCATACGGTATTGCAGGTACAACTTCTCTTTTACTGCTTATTTCACTGTTTACATGTTTAATGGAATCTATGATTATATTAATTTCGTTAAGAAGTATAATATTGCTGTGACGGCCCATTATTTCAATTATGAGTTTTTTAAAGGATATGTCACCTAATTCATTTGTCGTTTCAATATTTATAACAATAATCCTTTCAAAATCATGGAATGAAATTTCAGTTAATCTTCCACCGGATATATGCTTTCTGAGAAGCATACAAAAAACAGGAGGATTTTTGGGGTTGCCTTTTGAGACATCAGATAAGTGGAGCCTTGGACAGTTTGCGTTTGCACTCATTACAAGCCTGGCGGTTTTACCTTTGTTGCGTAGCAACAATACAATTTCATCATTTTCAGGCTGAAATATTTTTTCAATTCTTGAACCTGGTATTATTTCATTTAATTCTTCAATTATGCTTTTTACAACTACACCGTCAAACGGCATAAAATATCCTCCGTCAATACTTATTTAAAGACAAATATCAGTATTAGTATAACATCCCCAATATTATATTTCAACGCTACGGGCAAATTAATAATGTTCGTATGTTATACGCATTTTATTCTTTGTATAGGAAATTTCTTCGGAAGTGTAATTTAAAAACTTATGTGTATGGCTATTGTTTAATTCAAGAATGCCCTCCATTTTGTGAATATGTCCGTTCTTTGTTTTTACAGGAATGCCTGTTATACCGGAATAGTAATGAGTGTGGTCGTTATAGGAACAAACACCGTAATAGAAATGGAAATGGAAACCGGATACACCGAAAATTCCGTCACTGTAGCCGGTCAATTTGTGATTATGCCCGTTTTGCATCATTGTATCAAATTCATAATAATGCATATGTGAATTCAATTTTGTTTTACCTCCTGCAAGATTTCCGTTTTTGTTTTCCTGTTTTATATTGTGCAAAAACTATTAATATTATTTACTTTCAAAGCGCCAGGTTTAATCTCACTGGCTTTCAGCCAGTGAGATTTTGGCGCTTTGAAAATAACCCGCCTTTAAAAAGGCAGGTATTAGAAAGAGGTAGAAATATTCAACTAC
>CAZANH010000145.1:0-2409 GCA_964486515.1 uncultured Eubacteriales bacterium | reverse complement strand
GAAATTCGAGAGTAAGCAACGTAGAGCGGTTTGCGGGAAAACCGCACGAGCCGTTCATTGAGAGGCTGGCCTAGAAATAGGCTGGCCTACTCTATCACTACATTTTGTAGCTTCTGATGCACATACTGCCAAAAGCAGGAATACAAAACTTACTGATGTCATGAGATCTGTAAGTTCCGTAATAGGAAACTCAAAAGCAATGGAGCTTTTCGAAAAAAATGGTGCTTCTGTTTTAATCAATAAACATACTGGATTTCATTTATATAGGAGTTGATAAATATCATTCAGGCTTTCATTTATGGGAAGATACACGAGCTTAATCCTTCATTTAGTTACCACTGGTTTTCAGCCAGTGAGCTTTTAGCACTTAGAAAATAACCCGCCTTTAAAAAGGCAGGTATTAGAAATATTCAACTACCCGCCACTGAAGTGGCAGGCTTGTACGACGCCTGTTTTTACTTTAGTCGACTTTCAGTCGAAAACTCAACCCCTGTACTTTAGTGCAGGCGTAGTTAAGTATACAAAAACATCCTGGAAAAAATCCGCTCTTTTCAAAAATCAAATAAGATGATATAATCTGGATACAAAGCAATACAAAGAAATAGGAAATATAAGTAATGCGGTGTATGGAGAGAGGTTTAATATGCATATATTGGAAGAGAAAAAGGGATTTATATGCGATATGGATGGTGTCATATATCATGGCAACAAGCTTTTACCTGGTGTCACAGAGTTTGTTGAATGGCTTATTCATGAAAACAAGCAGTTTTTGTTTCTTACAAACAGCAGCGAGCGTTCCCCAAGGGAACTACGGCAGAAACTTTTGAGGCTTGGTATAGATGTAGAAGAAAAACATTTTTATACCAGTGCGCTGGCAACTGCAAGCTTTCTGAAATCACAGTGTCCAGGAGGCAGTTGTTATGTTATTGGTGATACAGGGCTTACAAACGCGCTTTATGACGCTGATCTGACAATGAATGAAATCAATCCTGACTACGTTGTTGTTGGAGAAACAAGGTCTTATAGTTTTGAAAAAATTGAGCATGCTGTACATCTTGTATTGAATGGTGCAAAGCTAATCGGCACAAACCCTGATCTAACTGGTCCTTCAGAAAAAGGAATTATTCCAGCAACAAGGGCACTTATTTCTCCTATTGAGCTTGCAACCGGGATACATGCTTATTTTGTCGGTAAACCAAATCCTCTTATGATGCGGCATGGTTTAAAAACCTTAGGTTGTAAGAGAGAAGAAACCGTAATTATTGGAGACAGAATGGATACCGATATAGTGGCTGGGATTGAATCACTTATTGATACCGTTTTGGTTTTAAGTGGTGTAACAAGTCTTGAAACTATAGACAACTTTCCGTATAGACCTAATTATATATTTAAAGGAGTCGGTGATATCATTCAGAGGAGTTCATTACCACTCCTATCTCATGTACCGAACTAATATAATATTTGTATCCCTGTTCCGTCAGAAACAACTGCCTGTTTGCCGAAATCCCTCCAAAGGTCTCCCTTTTGCTGGATTTGCCTTGTTCAAGCTGGTAATAGCATACTAGCCGTACACTTGATGCGGTAACTGGAAGGCATTCAAAGGCAATAGTGCTGTTTGTGTATTGCGGTAGTGTAAAGTTACCGTAGGGGGATTGCCATAAAATGTCAGTTAACTTGAAAAGAAGATGCACCTCTGATATAATTATGAATAAAAGAAATATAGGAAATGGTTTAAAAATAGAAAGGATGTTTATGTATGCTTGATAATCAAACAATAAAGAAATTTATTTCATATCCTGACAATTGTGTTAGAAGATATGTATCCGAATATTTTACTGAAGGAAACATTAAGGATGAAGAAGTTGCCTTACTGCTTCTGGATGTTTTTGAGAAAGGGGTGGAACAGGATGAAGGTTGGGATATTCTCCGTTATATATCCATGCTGCCTCAAACCAATGAATCTTTGTCCAGGCTTCGCAACATAACAGCATCGGATGACAACACCATTTATCATATTGATAATGCCATAATTTCAGCTGAACTGGACCTTTTGAGAAAATTACCAGATGTAAGGCCAAAAACACAGGGAGCAATAAAAACACTGGAAAAAAGATTCAAACTTTCATCCATGAGTACCACTAATCTATGGAATAAACTTTGGTTACACAGCAAATCAGGGATGAATAAAGACCTTGAACAATTTGATTTCGATTATGGAGAGCTTCTAATTAAAGAAATAAGTACCAGAAACGATTTTCCATACAATGAGTACAGAGAAATGCTTAAAATCGATTATACCAATGATTACAAGGGATGGGATGATTCATATTTATGCATACTCGCATCCGAATTGAAATCAGAAGATGCGATTCCTTTTTTGATAAGAAGTTTAAAGATTAATGGGGATTT
>CAZANH010000144.1:0-22212 GCA_964486515.1 uncultured Eubacteriales bacterium | reverse complement strand
ACAGCATCTTTCGCTTGTTAGTTATCACGACGTTTTACCGATAATTTACTTTCATTAACCATATCACCCATAACCTGGCTCCCTTACCGCCCTGATGCTAGCAGTATCGCTTCCGCCTCACGGCTTCGGCTCAGAGGGCTTCATTGTCACAACAGCTTAACACAGTATGTTACCACCTCCGCATTTGTTGTTAGGTTACTCTTGACAGACCAAGAGGTTTTTCTGTATACTTGAAACGTAGTCGTTTCAAGTATTTCAAACATTTATCTATACACGCGACGTGTCGCGCTTACCCTTTCACCGCACCGGAGACAATTCCAGAAATGAAATACCTCTGAAGGAAAAGATATATAATTACAACAGGAATAGATGCCATGGTCATGCATGCAAATATGATATGCCATTCGGATGTATATTCACCGAAAAAAGCATAAATTGCCAATTGAACTGGTTTTAATTTCGGATTAGTAATAAACAGTAGAGGGATAAAAAAATCGTTCCAGACTATCATTACTTTAAATATTGTAATAGTTGCCGTAGCAGGAAGAGCCAATGGGAAAATGATCCTCCAAAAAATCATGTAATAGTTGCATCCGTCAATATAAGCTGATTCTTCAATATCCCTTGGGATGCTTTTAAGATACCCCGTATACAAAAACAATGCAAAAGGGATTCCAATAGTAACATGTACAAGAATAACACTTAACATATTGTTAAAAAGATTCAAGTTTTTAATCAACTTGAATAAAGGTATAATTGCTACCTGAAACGGAACCATCAAACCACTGATAAAATAAAATTTTATCAGTTTGTTCCCTGTAAAGCTAAATCGGCTAACTACATAGGCAGCTGGAGAGCTGAGAGTAATAATACCGAAGACTGCCAGAGCTGTGTACATAAGGCTGTTCAAACTTGTTCTTGCCACTCTCCCTTTTACTAGCCCGATATAATAATTTCCCCACTGCAGTTCAGCAGGAAATCCGAGAGGATTTATTGTCACTTCCCCTATTGACTTCAAGGAAGTTACAACCATTAAATATACTGGATACAAAACCAGAAACGACGCAAAAATTAAAAGAGTATATATAATTATATTACTTATTATTTTTTTCAAGATATTCACCTGCTTTTTAAGTTGTTCGTATTTTATATTTCAGCTTAATATTCCCTTTTGCCCAGAACCTTGTATTGTAACAGGGATAGTGCCATAAGTAAGACAAATAATATAATTGAAACTGCAGAACCATAGCCGTAATTTGATTCTGCGAAATTTTTATACAGGTAAGTCACCAATACCTGTGAAGAACCTGCTGGCCCTCCGCCGGTGATAACAAAAATCCTACCAAATTCCTTTACGTTGGCAATTGTTGAAATCATTATTGCCACTGTAAATATCGGTGCTAGCATAGGGAATATGATGAACCAAAATCTGTTAAAACCATTCGCTCCGTCTATATCTGCAGCCTCTAAAATTTCCGAAGGTATACTCTGCAAACCTCCAAGGTATATCACCATAGCATAGCCGATTCCCTGCCAGCATGTCACAACAATTACAGTATATAATGACAATCTCATATCACCTAGCCAATTCAAGGCCAAAAAACCCAAGCCCACTTGCTTTAAAAAAACGTTTAAAACTCCATATGCGGGATTTAAAATAAATTGAAATATTATTCCAATCACAACAACACTCATCACCGCCGGAAAGAAGAAAATGGATTTGAAAAAATTCTTAAAAACTATATCCCCATTCAATATAACCGCCAATGGAAGAGCAATAGCCGATTGTATAACAACATTCAATAAAGTAAATATCGCTGTGTTTTTCAAAGAAACTAAAAAATATCTATCATCAAACAACCGCGTAAAATGGTCAAACCCTACAAATTTGCCGACCTGCAGTCCGTTAAAATTAAAAAATGCCATATATAACGATTGGATAACAGGAAATATAAAAAAAACTGTAAACAATGTCAAGGCAGGTAGAAGATACAGGTATGGAACCCTTCTGAATTCTTTTCCGATAATTCTTGAAAGCTTTGTCTCAATCATTGATTCACCACCTCAATATCAATATTATACGGAAGATCAAATGAGACCTATGTTAACAGACTCATTTGATCTTCCACTTAATTAACCAGAATCTTTCTCATAATCATCGTTCTAGTATTTTCATGTCCAAAGCTTTTAATACATCATTCGAAGAAAACTCTCCAGCCACAACACCTTGTAATTGAGAAGTTAATTCTTGATACCAAGTAGGGTCGACAACCGTTCTATCCAAAACCGGACGTACAAACACTTTGCCTGACATCATTGCTGAAAAATCGTTTATTGCAGTATCTGTGTATTTAAGCTCTACACCTTTAACGGTAGTAAATAATGCTGTTTCTTCACTAAACTCTACAGACACATCTTTCTCACACATGATGTCCAAAAATTGTTTTGCTGCAGCTTTCTTGATATCCTCTGAACCCTTATTAATACCGTAGGACATACCCAATAAAAGCCATGCCATAGTTTCACCGGTTTCTCCTGGAATATTGAATGCACCAATATTCATTGATTCATTCGCCTTTCTTATTGTAGGTGCGGTAAACGATCCTCCGGGAAGCATTGCTGCCTTACCCTGTGCAAACAAAGTAACTGAGTCATTATAGGTCAAGCCAAGATATTCAGGTCTTAAATATCCTTTTTCTGCTAATAAACTAAATTTATCAAGTGTCCCGCGATATGCATCAAGTTCTGAAAATTTAGCCTTTCCTTCGTCAACTCTTTCAAACATTCCCGGATCCTTGGTCCACATATCACTCATAGCAATCAATTCAAAAAGCCAATAATTTACATGTGCGTCTTTGCCTCCTAAGGCAATGGAGTCAATCCCTGCGTCTTCAAGCTTTTCACATACACCAACAAATTCATCCCATGTTTTCGGCACCTGTGCTCCTACTTGATTAAAAAGATCCTTGTTGTAATACATTCCAAAATTCAGGGAATTCCATACTATTGCATACATTAATCCATTCTCATCCGTTGTAATTTTCCTGATATCTTCTTTGATGTTTAAGATGTTTGGTACATCACTTAAATCTTCCAGATAACCCGCTTCATGATACTTACCAGCATTAGCTTGTACACCATTTATTCCAAAAATGTCTGGTGCTGATGCGGCTGCCATTCGTGTATCCAATACATTCATGTAGTCGCCCGGAGGTAGAATTTCTTCTTCAATGGTAATATCAGGATATACTTCCTTTGCCTTGGCATAAATCTTTGCATAAGCTTCCTTGTCCTCCTGCCTCCAATGAGCAAAACTGATGGAAACAGGTTTTGCTTCTTTTTTCACTTCTGTATTAGCTACCGTTGATACTTCAGCAGTTGTCGTTTCCTCTAGCGGTTCTTTTACTTCTTCATTCTTATTGCAGCCTACAAAAGTTGTAATAAACATTGTGAAAACCACGACTAAACAAATAGCATTTCTTATTTTCATAAAACATCCTCCTCGTATAAATTTTTATAAATAAATTTTATCTAATCTACCCCAAAAAATAAAGAGGTTAAAACTACGATTTGTTTTTAAAAATTATTAAATATAATAAGATTTAAAAAAACTATGGGGAACACAATTAAAAAAACTACTAATTGTTTAAAAAAATATGAATTTTCAAAATAAGTACCCTTCACATTTCGATTGGAATGCTAATCTCTACTTTACATCCTTGATTTAAACGACTTTCGATACTTAGTCCATATTCATCACCAAAATAATGTTTTATCCTTCGGTTTACATTTACAATACCGACTTTTGTGAAACCTTCTTCGGATGAGTAATCCTCTAACAAGACTTCTCTTATGCGTTTTTCGTCCATTCCTACACCATCATCCTCTATTGTCAGAATGATTCTAGAAATGATCATGATTGCTGATACCCGAATAGTCCCAATTCCGGATTTCGGCTGAATACCATGAAAAATAGAATTTTCAACAATTGGTTGCAAGACAAGCTTAGGAATTTTAAAATCCATTAAATTCTCATCCATATTATAAATGATGTTAAATTTTCCACCATATCTGAGTTTTTGAATATTGCAATAATTCTTCAGGTTTTCCTTCTCCTGTCTCAGGGTTATTATTTCACTCATTTTATTAATACTTGATTGCAGTAAATTGATCAATGAAGTAATCATCGTTTGAATTTCGTTGAACCTTCTCATTCCAGCAAGACAATTCACCGAGCTTAATGTGTTATAAAGGAAATGTGGATTAATCTGGGCCTGAAGCAGTTTAAAGTCATTTTCTTTTTTTTCTCTTTCATGCTCTACTGCTTTTATGATAAGCTCTTCGACTCTCTTGATCATATTGTTGAATTCTTCTCCCAATTTGCCAATTTCATCTTTTCTTTGAACTGGAATTTTTACTGATAAATTACCATTTTTCACCTTTTCTATTTCACAGGTAAGCTTTTTGATGGGTTTTGATATATATATTGCAAAAAAATAAGCCATTATCATTATAAGAATAAAAAAGATTCCTCCAAACAATATATATTTTCTACGAACAAAGTTCAAACGTTCTTTTATAATACTGTAATCTACTATATTTAGTATTTTTAATCCAAGCTTTCTATAATTTGAATAATAAACCATTACTTTTTGCTTTTTGAGGTTTTTATATTCAAGATACCCTCTTTCATAAAGCATCAGTTCTGAAAAGATATTGCTGTCAATAGAATATTTTTCTAGTGTTTTTTTTATGTCTTCAGTTTTATTATCTTTGCTATTGGAAGAGACAATAATTCCTCCTTCATCTATGATAATAAAAGAATTCCCTTTCCAAGAGTAACCATTGGAAATATTCCTATCAATATTGCGAAAATTTATATCGATTACCAATACACCAAGCAGCTTGCCATCATATCCGCAAACCGCTTTTGAACATGAAACGAGTACATCATTGAAATAATTTTCATAAGGTAACGTCCAGTATATACCGCCTGGATTCTCGACAGCATTTTTATATAAATCCGATGACTTTTGATTTTCAAGAAACATCGATGTAATCATATTCGTAGTAATTATATAATTATCTTCTCCAATAAAATGAATGGTGTCAATATATTCAATATTGCTTGTGTAGAAAAAACTTAGTTCATTAGAAATTATATCCCTATTTTTAATATTGTAATTGCGTATTGTTTCCTTTTCTGCCATTGTTCCGATCAAACTTTGTATGTTTTTTACATACAAAGTTAATATGTTCTCTGTTTCGTCGAGTAACTTAAAGTAATTTTCCTTTTGCTCATTTTCAATAATTTTTATAGTATTATCATAAGTAATATAATTCATGGAAATAATAATGATCCCCATTAAAATAAGAAATAATAAAAATACCTTAAAAGCTATAGAATTAAATATTGTTTTTAACATGTATACACTCCCCTCAGAAATATTATGACTCATTGTTTACCAGTTCGGAAATCTAAAGGTGTAATACCAACCATTTTCTTGAAAACGGTACAGAAATAAGCGGCATCATTATATCCTACCATTTCTGCAATTTCATAAATTTTATAGCTAGTGATGTATAATAACTCTTTTGCCTTTTCAATCCTTATCTTACATAAGTATTCGTTGAATCCGATTCCCATTTCATTCTTAAAAATGGTTACCATATAGTTGTAACTTATGTTTATCTTGTCAGATATATCTTTAAGTGTAATTTCACTATAGTAATTGTCATTGATCATCTTTAAAACCTCCATCACTTCTTTCTTGTGCCGCATTGATTTGGTCTCATCAAGAAATTGTATTACTTTATTGAGAAAGTCAGCCAGTATATCATAAATATCATAAATATTTTCAACCTGGATTATTTGCTTGAATACTATAGTTTTTGTATCATAAAGGTTTTCAAGCTTCCCTCCTATAGAATTAAAGAATTCCACGATTTTCGTCAAAAAATGAAGGCTGGACTTAATAACATTATCAGGTAGGATGTTTTTATCCTTGCTACACTTAACATAATCATCCAACATTTGATTGATTGAATGAATATCTCGGTCAAATATAGCTTTTTTAAATTTGTCTATCTCATACATTGGATTTTCATTTCGAAACTCCTTGAATTCAATCAAATCTCTTTCTACAATGATACTACTCAATGGATAATAAAATTTATGCTTTAAAAGGTTATCCAATCTATTATATACTTCAGGTATATTTTTAAAACAATCAAACTCTTTTGAAAGCCCTAAAGCCAGATCAATTGCATATTCACTTTTCAATCTTTTTAATATCAATGAGAGTATCTTGTGAAGATAAGATGGAAAACTCAGGTCATCCGAAGCATTACTCCAAAAAATTAAAAAAATTCTTTGACCATTTATGAAAAAAACTTCATTTTCCAAATCCCTTATTTTATTGGATATACTATCAATAAATGTTTCAGTATTAATATTGGAAATATCCTTTTTGTGAATCTCAGCCAAAACTGCAATCAAAGGGCCTTTATTATATTTATCTCCCATATTCCTTATCATATGCTCTTCTGGTACATGTTGGCCTATGCAAAAACTTCGCAACACATCTTTTTTCTGAAAAATATGCGATTTGGCATTTAAAGAATTGCCTTTAGGGAACATATTAAAATGTATTTTCTTCAACTTTTTCAATACTTTCATTAGTTCCTCATAATTAATCGAATGCTTTAAAATATATCCGCTCACTCCATATTTAATGGCTTCCTGTGCATAAGAAAACTCCTGATGACAGGTCAAAATAATTATCCCAATATTTGGATTTTTATCTTTTAATTTTTGAATCAGCTCCAGCCCATTCATCACAGGCATTATAATATCTGTAATTACTATATGAGGTTTTTTTTCTTTACAAAGTTCCAGAGCTTCCTTGCCATTCGAGGCTACACCCACAATTTCAAATCCGTTTTCCTCCCAATTAATTACATGCTTCAAACCATCTTGAATAATTTTTTCATCATCTACGATAATAACTCTGCTCAGATCCATAAATACATTCACTCCCTGTAAAAATTACTTTTGAATATCTTAATTTTCGTATATCTTTACCGTTGCATTCATGTTCTTTTATTTTTGTTGTGAAAATTCCCTTCATCCTTATTATATAAAATTAGAATTATCCGTTCAAGCATGTGTACAAAACTTTAGGCATTTTCTATAAAGTTCTTTATATTACGGTTTTCCCGCCTTTTTTTCTATAAATTAAAGGAGAAACACCATTGGTATTCGAGAAATTTTTACTAAAATGAAACTGGCTGGAGTACCCAAGGAGTTCTCCAATCTCAACCATTGAAAAAGTCGTACTTTTCAGGTATTCCTTTGCTTTTTCATTCCTAATATTTTCATAATATTTTTTAGGCTGACATCCCATGATAGATTTAAAAACTTGTCTGAAACGCCGTTCACACAAACCGACCTTTTTTGCCATTTCTTTTACGCAAAGAGGCTTTTTCATATTTGACTTTATTTCACAGACGAGTTCCCGTACAGCCTGATTGTATGGAATGAATTGCATATTCTTATCCTGTAATTTCATAACCCATTTACTTATTAATGCACTAAAGGTTGCCGATGCCAGGATGTTGGAATGATTATAACCTGTTTTGAGCATTTCCAGACAAGTCATGCTTTCTTGAAGTTCCTGCTGTACCAGATCTAAAGGAATTACCTTATTAATGGGGATTTCCAATGTACCCTCATATCTGAAATTAAACCACCAAAAATTCCACAACTCATCGCTGCAAAAATATCGTGATATATCAGCAAACTTAAAAAAGAGCAAGGTTTCAGTAACAACTTTAAGAGGGTTCCTCCCTTTTATAAATACCTCGCCTGACCCCGTTATGGTTCTCAATGCAATATAACCACTTCGGCCTGCATCATTACGAAACACATCATAAGTCTTATTCGCCGACAGATGGTAAACAGCCTTCAGTTCTATAGAAATATTCTTTTGTGGGTTACTGGTTGTCGAAAAATCACACTTCACGGGACTATTCTCCTTCATCTGACTATTCCGGGTTAGTGAATTTAAGTTGTAACAGGTACATATATTGCCGATATATATATATTATTTTCCTATTTATACATTCTTTCAAGTTAACTTTTTATCTATAATATATATTATACTATATAAAAGGAGTGATATCAAGTTGATTTTGAAAGACGGTATACATCATATGGTTGAGAAAAAGTTTTTGGACAGTTCAGTCTTAAAATTAAGGGAGTTTTATGAGCACAAACCCAATGCGCCTATACACCAACAGGAGTTCTGGCTCCCGGAATTAACCCTGGAAAAATGGAAGCGGTCGGGATATATAACAGGAAATGAAAATCTCAAGGAGCTTTTTGGATATGATGATTCTGCCATTATTTATTTGGGAGAATTGGGAGGGACTACTGCAGCTATGTTCCCGTTATTTGAAGAAAAAGTGATAGAAGATAAGGGTACTCATGAACTGGTACTAGATACTGTAGGACGTCATGTACTGTATTTTAAAGGAAAGAGAACCGGCTTTATGCCTGAGTACGTAGACCATCCCGTAAAAGACCAAAAAACCTGGGAGGAAAATGTAAAATGGCGCTTGAATCCCAACCTGCCGGAACGATATGCAACACTGCCATCACGGATGGAAGAAGCAAAAGAAAAGGCTGCCAAAGGTAACATGATTTGTCAGAACATCGCTGGGGGATGTATGTATCTGCGGTCCCTGATGGGGCCGGTAAACTGGCTTTATTTAGTTTATGATGAACCTGAACTTATCCACGACTGTATGGAAACATGGCTCCAATTAGCGGACAGAGTATGCACGGAACACCAGAAACATGTCACATTTGATGAACTCTTCATATATGAGGATATATGTTATAAGTCAGGGCCACTCATATCCCCTGATATGGTCAGGGAATACTTTTTTCCTTACTACAAACAGCTGATTTCAAATATCAAATCTAGGCAAATAGACAAAAACAGGCATTTATTTATACAGATTGATACAGATGGCAATGTCCTTCCGGTCATAGATTTGTATATGGAAATTGGAATGGACTACATGTCCCCTTTTGAAGTTGCGAGTGGTTGTGATATAGTTGAAATAAGAAAGAAATATCCTGACCTATTAATACGTGGCGGGTTTGATAAAAGGATTCTTGCAGAAAGCAAAGAGGCAATAGACAGAGAAATTGACAGGATTATCCCTTTTATGAAACAGCATGGCGGATATATTCCCTCATGTGACCATATGGTCCCCGAAGAGGTATCTTTTGAAAACTATCTTCATTACCGAAAACAGATGATAGAATACTGCAAGTAAAATATAATTGCCACTTCAACATTTTTTTTATAGAAGCACGTTTGCAAATCGCTCAAACGTGCTTCTATTGACGTCAAAACATGATTTTATTATGGAACGTCTGGAATGTTATAAAACTAAAGTCTGATCTTCTTTATATGAGTATGAGTTCGTTGATTCTCTCCAGATAAGCGGGTGAAGGAACAGGACCATTCAATAAGGGGTCTTTAGTTTCTTCCATCCAGTTCCGGATTTTCAAAATTAAATCCCTTTCTATTTGTTCATACTCCTTCCGTCCTGCAAGGTCATTCCTTTCCAACGGGTCATCTTTCAGATCATACAATTCTATAAAATTCCTGAATTCATTAAATTTGGGGTGAGTCTCTATTCCCATTTGTAATTCGTCTTTATCGGGGTTGTTTTTATAAATCTGAATGTTTTCAAAATTAAGAATCAGTTTATATCTTTCTGTCCTGATTGCCCTTTTAGGGTCATAAATCGCATGATATGTCTTTTCCGCAAAGATTTCCGTACGCTTCTCATATTCCTGTCCTGTCATAAGATTCCAAAAACTTCTTCCCTGTATCCTGTTGTGTAAGTTAATACCAACTCCTTCCAGTATTGTAGGAACCAGATCCACATTACTTATCATGGTATCATACATCTTGCCACCTTTAATATATTGTCCGTCATATCGCATCAATAATGCTGTCTGCAGACCAGGATCATAAAGTGTTGTTTTCGCAAAGGGGAAAGGACTTCCATGATCCACAGTAAATATAATCCATGTATTGTTCATGTCACAGTATTCTTTAACACTGTTCAACATTCTGCCGATTGAAGTATCGACTTTTCTGATTGCACCCTGATACATACCGAATTGTTCCCTGGAAAGGGGTGTATCCGCAAGGTACGGCGGAACCTTCACCCCTTTTTCATAATTAGGACCAATACCACCGTGTTCAAAAGGCCTGTGAGGTTCAAACAAACCTATCTCTGCATAGAAATGTCCACCGTTATCCCTATTCTTCAAAAACTCTTCGAAGCTTTCTGCTACATCCCGGCAATCATAATTTCCTGAAATGGGAGGAAAATTATTATGTATCCGAGTATATTTATAAATCGTTATATCACTTGTGGCATGCTGTAATCCAAAAAGATGGGTTTCATAGCCACCCTTTTCTTTGAGAAGAAGGGGTAAAGGCTGCTCATCCGGATTGAAAACCCCTTTAAACGAACCGTGCGCAAGCTGCATAACCCCGGTACTGTGTGGATATCTTCCGGTAATAAACGCAGCTCTACTGGGAGAACACAGTGGGGCAGTACAAAAGCTTTTTTTAAAAAGTACACCTTCCGATGCTAATTGATCAAGATTCGGAGATGTTACCGAATCCTGTCCATAACACCCCAGATGCTGCCCCAGATCATGACAGCTAATAAAAATAATATTTGGTTTTGTTTCCATTTCTATTTACCTCCGTTCAGATATATTTTGGTTTTCCTTTTAGACACTATAAGAGATAACCTTTTGTTTATGTAAGGACCGATCGTAGTATTAAACAATATCATTTTTTCTTTATTACACCTTTCACCGCTTTCATTATATCATCTGTTGTAAGCTCAAACCTTTTCATCAGATAATCCAGTGGTCCCACTTCGCCAAAACTGTCTTTTACACCTATCCTTTTCATCGGCACGGCGCAATTTTCAGCAAGGACTTCCGCTACAGCGCTCCCAAGACCATTCATAATGTTATGGTTTTCAACAGTTACTACCGCACCCGTCTCCTTCGCAGCTTTCAACACAGCGTCAGAATCAAGAGGCTTTATGGTATGAATATTAACAACCTTTACGCTTATTCCTTCATTCTTCAACATATCCGCAGCATCCACGCTGTTTTTTACAAGCAGCCCTGTGGCAAATATAACAGCGTCATTGCCCTCGGCTATTGTGTCAGCTTTTCCCAGTTGAAATCTGTAGTTTTCATCAAATATTTTATCGGCTGTTTTTCTGAAAAGCCTCATGTACAAAGGCCCTTTATGCTCTGCAATCTGAGGCATTGCCTGCTCAAGCTGAGTTGAGTCCACAGGCTCAAATATGGTCATTTCTGGTATTGTGCGCATCATTCCCACATCCTCGAACGGCATGTGTGTCCCTCCGTTTAATTCAGCAGAAATTCCCGGGTCTGTACCAACAATTTTTACATTTTGTTTTGCATATGCGACAGAGATCATCACCTGGTCCATTACCCGCCTGCTGGCAAATACTGCAAATGTCGACGCAAAAGGTATAAAACCATATGCTGACAGTCCTCCGGCTATGCTAATCATATTCTGCTCTGCCACACCTATATCAAATGTTCTTTCCGGAAATCTGTCCTTGAATATTGTTTCGCCGTTTGACCTCATCAAATCTGCATCCATTACAACAATCCTGTCGTTTTTCTCTCCCAGTTTTACAAGAGATTCACTGTATACCTGTCTCATTTCAACCGAATCTTTCATTTTCATTTTCCCTCCTGTTCTTAATTGCTTTTATCAAGAAGCTCACAAGCCTTCTCATACATGTCCATTGTTACAGGCATGTTGTGGGATGTTACCTGGTTTTCACAAAAATATGCACCTTTGCCTTTTACAGTATGCAATATAATCATGTGAGGTTTCCCTTTAACCTTTTTCGCCTGCTCAACCGCATCACATATTTGTTCAATATTGTGGCCATCAACTTCCTGTGTGTGCCATCCGAAAGCCTGCCATTTATCCTTTAATGGGTCCAGGTTTATGATATCCTTTGTAAAACCATCAAGCTGCAGCTTGTTGTAATCAGTAAATGCTATAATGCTATCAAGCTTGTAATGGGCCGCACACATGGCGGCTTCCCATATCAGTCCCTCATTGGATTCACCGTCACCTATCAGGGTATAAATCCATACCCCGTCTCTTTTTATCCGCGAGCCCATTGCCTGACCTACTGCAGCAGAAAAACCCTGTCCCAGCGATCCTGTTGTCATGTCTACTCCCGGTGTAAGGTTCATATCCATATGGCTTGGAAGGCTGGTACCTGGTTTGTTCAGTGTATACAGCTCATCTCTGGAGAAATAACCTTTATCAGCAAGTATGGCATATATGGCCGGCCCCGCATGCCCTTTTGACAGGATAAACCTGTCACGCCCTTCCCATTTCGGATTTTCAGGGTCTGTATTCATAATTTTATAGTATAAGGCTACTGCTGATTCCACTATGGAAAGCGCTCCCCCTATATGCCCAACCCCAAGGTGCGCAATCATCTCAAGTGTCAACTTCCTTATTTCCTTAGCTTTTTCATTTAGTTTTTTAATCTCGTCCCTGTTCATCAAAATACCACCTTTCATTCTGTTATTCTAATATCTGATTCAATTTAAACTCAATCAGCATCATGTCTTAATATAGTCCTCTAAGACTTCCTATTACAAATACGGTTCCTGCCATAATGAGCGAGGAAACAACTGTCAGCACACTCCCTGCCTTCGCCATGTCAGAAATAGAGAAGTAACCTGCCGAATACGGAATCACATTGGTCGGTGTGGATGTAACAAGTATGAATGCCAGAGAAGAAGTTAAAGCAGCGGGAAGTGTAATTGTCATAACCGGCAGACCCAGATTCTGTGCCAGTGCAATGATGATCGGTATAACAATTGTTGCTGTTACCGTATTGCTTGAAAGCCCTACTTTCAGCAGTGAAACAATAAATACAATCGCAAAAATCTGTACGAACGGATGGAGGTCTCCTACTCCTCCAAGCAGGGCCATTGAGAGCCATTTGGCAGCTCCTGTATTGTATACCATCATGCCCAGAGAAATTCCCGACAGAATCAAGATAATACCGCTCCAGGATATCTCAGGCTCAACCTCTTTCCATTTGATCTTACTGACCCCGGGAAAGAAAAATATTATTGAAGTCAGAAGTACAGGCATGGAAACAGGGATGCCAATACCCAATAACTTCTCAAGCAGGGGAGATATCAGCCAGAGTATCACAGTCATAAGAAAGATAATAACAGTAACCTTCTCTTCTCTTTCCATACGGGGCATATTTTTAAAATCCTCTTTCAACTCGCTTTTACTTTTTGACAACTTTTTTATTTCAGGCTTGAAAAACAAAAGAAGTATAGCCCAGGATGGAAGTATCAGCATAATTACGGACGGTACTCCGTATATCATCCAGTCTATAAAGCTTACATCTATGCCTGCCATATCTTTTAGAAATCCAATTACGAGAGGATTTGGTCCGCATCCGGCGGGAGTTCCGATTCCTCCAATTATCGGACCCCAGGCACAGGCAATCATAAGCGCTTTGCCAAAGTTGCTCTTAAGCGGTTTCACTTTTTGTTCTTGAAGAATAGCTCTTCCAAGTGGCATCAACATTGCAGCCACAGCCATGTCTGTCACCCACATGGATAAAACAGCACCAGCAATCAAAAAACCGAGTATTATCGTGGCAGTGCTGTTGCCTGTTTTGGAAAGTATAAACATTGATATTCTCTTACCAAACCCTGATCGGCTGATAAATGATGAGAGAATTAACACGCCTATGAAAAAAATGACGATATCGTTGCCAAAACCCATTTTTACGACATTCTTAAATGAATCCACACTAAAAAGAGCCATCAGGAATACTCCAAGAAGTCCTGTGATATGGAAGGGTATTACTTCAGTGATCCAAAGTATGAGTGCAAAGAGTAAAATCCCCAGTGCGTTTCTTCCTAAAGATGTAAGCTGGGCATCTCCTGTTCCCGTTATTGATTCAGGTAATGGCAGCTTCATGACTATCAACATTATCCCAAGTGCAACAATTATATATAAAATATTTTTGGCTTTTTTCCAAACCATCATTAATCACCCCTTTACATAAGAACGTTTTTCATTTATTTCTCAATGCTTCTTTCAGCAAATCCCCAATCAGTCTTGGCCTCTCGGCAACCATAGCTCCTGCTTTTGTCAATGCCTCTATCTTGTCCTCAACAGAACCCTTGCCTCCGGTAATGATTGCACCCGCATGCCCCATTCTCTTGCCTTTGGGAGCCGTTCTCCCGCTAAGGAAAGCTACAAGAGGTTTGGTAAATACACCCTTTTTCATAGCGTCTGCAACCTCTTCTTCCATCGTTCCGCCAAGTTCACCAATTATCACAACCGCATCTGTTTCATCATCCTGCTGGTAGTATGGGAGCAACTCTGCAAACCTTGTTCCCGGCACAGCGTCTCCCCCTACTCCTATCAGGGTAGAAACACCGAATCCCGCCCGAACAACCATTGCGGTGACCTCATTTGTCAATGAGCCGCTTCTGGTCATTACTCCTACCCTGCCCGGCTTATAAACCCGTTCTATCCAATAAGGGAAAAAACCCATCATAGCCTTCCCGGGAGAAATTACACCGGATGTATTTCCTCCTATTACAACCGCATTAGTACGTATAGCTTCCTGCCTTATCAGCATGGCGTCATGAAGAGGTATTCCATCGGCTACTGTTACAACTTTTTTTATTCCCACGTCAAGAGCTTCAAAAACTGCATCCTTTGTAAACCTTGGAGGAACAAAAAGCATTGCTGCATCACATTTATATCTTTTTACCGCTCTTCTCACCGTATTGAATACAAGTATTCCCTCTATTTCCTGTCCTTCCTTTCCGGGTGTAACCCCTGCTATAACATTAGTACCCATATCTTTCATATGCTTTGTCCAGTAACTGCCTTCACTGCCGGTTATGCCTTGAACCAAAACATTTGTTTTTCCGTCTATAAATATGCTCATTCATGACCTCCTTGCTGAAGCAATGTCAACCGCTCTTTTTACTGCTTCCTCAGTATCAAAAATACATTCCAGTCCTGCTTCATTAAGAATATCTGTCGCCTGTTCTTCATTTGTACCCCTGATACAGGTAACTATGGGTATTTTGGGCTTCAGCTTTTCCATTGCATCCACTATTCCCTGTGCCATTACATCTGCACGTGCTATGGTGCCAAATGTAACAATCAGTATTACTTTGGGACAATTTTTCAGGCATAGTTCCATGGCTTTTTCTGCCTTTTTATAATTGGGTCCTCCAAACTCCAGAAAGTTTGCTACTGAACCTCCCGCATAATTTATAAGATCATATACTGTTGTTGTCAGTCCCGCTCCGGCACACATAAGGCTAATGCTGCCATCAAACTGCAGATATGGGATGCCCTCAATCGCAGCCTCATATTCAACATCACTGTCAAAGTACTCCCTACTGAGCTCATATCCTGGCTGCCTGAACATTGAATTGTCATCTATCACAAGCTTACCGTCACCCGCCACAACATCATTTTCCTGTGAGATTAAAAGAGGATTGATTTCTACAAGCTCAGCATCGTATTTTCGGAAAATGTCATACATTTTCACAATAATATTTGATACCTTTTTAACCAGATCTCCATCAAAGCCCATCCTATATGCAAGATCCCGCACCTGAAATCCTGACAAACCACTATTCATATCAACCCATTCTTTAAATATTTTTTCAGGTGATTCCAGCGCAAGTGTTTCTATATCGATTCCTCCCTCTGAACATGCCATTATAGTGGCTTTCCCCTCGAGGGCATCAACAGTCACGGAAATATAGACCTCACTTTTTATATTCACAGCTTTCTCTATAAGGATTTTTTTTACATTAAAACAGCTTTTAAAAAGTTCCCGGGCATTTTCTTCTGCTTCTCTTCCTGTTGTGACAAACCTTATCAGTCCTGCTTTCCCTCTGCCGCCTCTTAAAACCTGTGATTTTAAAACACATGGGTATCCTATTTTATCAGCAGCATCAACAACTTCCGAATAGTCTTTTGCAACAATACCTTCAGGCACTTTAATACCCATTTTTATGAAAACCTCTTTTGCCTGATATTCAAAAAGCTTCATAAATAAATATTACCTCCTTTATTTTCCATGCTTTCTCCAGAAATCCCCCCATATGCTTTCATCTGAAGGCTTAACCGGTTCAAAGGGTTCTGATACCCATGTTATATTTAAGAAGTGTTTATAATTTATATTCTCTGTAGTAATATTCCCTCCCCATGTTCCGCATCCAAGTGTAACTGTTGAAGGCATGCCGTTAAAAAAGTTGCCGCCATTAGCGGGTGCTTGAGGCTGCCTGACCATGATACGGCTAGTTTTCATATTAAGCGCCATGTATTCGATGTATTCTTTCTTATATGTATAAATCCCGCATGAATGGCCTGTTCCGCAATTGTCCGTCAATCCTTTTAAAATGTCATATGCTTCTTCAAAATTAGAACATTTCCATATAGTGAGAACAGGAGAAATCTTCTCTTCGGAAAAACGATCATTTTCCAGTGGATGTGTTCCTTCAACCGCCAGCATTTTTATGTTTTGTGAAACAGAAAATCCGGCATCAGCAGCAATAGATACAGCAGATTTGGCTATAATTCGAGGATTTAATGATATTTTCCCATTCTTGTTTGGAATCCACATCCATTTCTCAAGCTTTTTCCTTTCCTCATTATTGCAAATATATCCGTTATTCTTTTTTATTTCTTCAAGTGCTCTGTAATAAATGCTTTCATGTATTATGACTGAGTTTTCAGATGAACATGAAGTAGCATTATCAAATGTTTTGCTTATTACTACCTTTTTTATCGCATCCACTACATCAGCATCCTCAGCGATAATCTGTACTGAGTTACCTGGTCCAACACCATAAGAAGGCGTGCCGCTTGAGTATGCTGCCTTTACCATCGGTCCTCCTCCTGTTGCGAGTACAAGGTCAACCTGCTTCATTAATTCGTTTGTCAGTTCAATAGAAGGTTCCTCAATAATCTGTATCAACTCTTTGGGAGCTCCTACCTTTACGAGGCCTTTTTGCATATATTCCACAGCCAAGCCTGAGCTCTTCTTTGACTTAGGGTGAGGAGCGAATATCACAGCATTTCTTCCCTTTAGAATCGATACTGCATTGCTGGCCGGTGTCGCGGTGGGATTGGTTACAGGAGTAAGCGCTCCAACAACACCTACCGGCTTTGCGTATTTTGATATTTTTTTGTCCTCATCCCTCTCAATAAGTCCTACTGATTTTCCCTTTATCACATCATTTATTACACCTAAAACCTTGACCTTGTGTTTTGTTACCTTATCCTCATAAACTCCCATTCCCGTTTCTTCTACGGCAAGCCTGGCAAGTTCATGTATGTTTTCACCTCTGTAGACCTCCCACGCAACCGAAAGACAAACCTCATCAATTTGTTCCTGTGTATATCCGTCTATCTTCTCTTGTGCTTCTCTGGCTTTTTTAACCAGTTCAGATATTGTATTTACTGTATTATCCATTTTGTACATTCCTCCTGTATACGGTATTACTTATCAGTTTCACTTGAAATTTTTATTTTCTATATTCTTTACTTCATTAAGAGCGTTACATAAAAACTCCTGCCTGTCCTTTGGAAATCCTTCGGTAAAACCTGTATTAAGCCATCTACCAACCATATCACAGCCCATTTGCGGTGACACAATCCATCCTCCAATAGTCAGAACATTGGCCTTGTTTATAACCGCACTCATCCTGGCAGAATAGCTTCCTTCGACAGCAACCGCATATATCCCCTTGAATTTATTTGCGACAATAGCCATTCCTGCTCCTGTCCCACAGCAAAGAATCCCTTTTTCAATTTCACCCGACTGAATTTTCTGAGCTACTTTTGGAGCAACCTCATAATATGGCTTGAATTCATCTATTGTTTTCATACCTTCATCCAGCACTTCATATCCCATATCCACAAGATACTTCTTTATTTCCTCTTTCAAAGGAAATCCTGACTTATCCGCCCCTATTACAATCTTTTTCATAATCATTCAACACCCTTTCATATATTTTATCTGTTAAGCTCCAGTATACCTGGCCTTTTTATCAGTTTTCCATTGTAGTTTACATCTGTATACGAATATTCACCTGTATGTGTTATTATTTCATTGCAATCCTCTAAAACCAGTATGGTATCCTCTGATTTTGTCCCTGTTATGGAAGGATTCCACGTAAAAGCTTGCTTTGCATAGACCTTTTCCCCTATGTCTTCTGTAGCGCGGTATTCTCTTGACATATACCCGGTTAGACCTCCCTGATGGTGAAGCTTCCACTCATCCGAATAGCCTAGTTCGGCATATCTTTGCACTGTCTTTCTAAACATATCCTTTACAGTTTTGCCCGGACGTGTATTTAATATCATACTTGCATCTATTTGCGCTACCGCAAAGTTCTTTTCCTTAGTATTACAATCAATCTCTCCAATACATGCGAACCTAGTCAAGGATACATAAAGCCCCCACTTCCTTGCACAAACAACTATCATGCAATACTTATCCAACTTCTTGTCCGTAGGCAAGGGATGTCTGTAGCTGCTTATTCTTTCATCAAATGCGATTAAGCTTGTAATAGTTTCAATTCCCATAGTGTAAAGCCTTTTACTGACTTCACCGGCAACGTCATATTCACTTATTCCCGTCTTCAATTCTCTGCACACTTTTTCAACAGCTTGTGCAGATGATTTGCCCAACCAGCGGTATCTTTCAATTTCAAGCTGGCTAAGCCGACTTCTTAACAAATAAAATTCTTTTGATAATTCATTGTCAGTCATATGACATTTTTCTCCGAGAATTCTTTCCAGGAGTTTCTTTTTTCCAATTTCATCATACCAATAGTATTCCTGAACATTTACCTCTTCGTATAGTTCTCCAAGCTCTTCTGTCAGCATCCTCATTTTTTCAATGTTGTTAACAAGCAAATATACTTCATCACATGTCACAAGGAAAGAGGCACAGGATATTTCCGAAACAAGACCGATAAACCCTCTGCCTCCGCAAAGCCAGGAAAAGTTCGGTTGAAGATTTTTCGATATGCCATAGATATCTTTTTTTTAAGTACTTTTCTCAGCTTATGGACTTTTGCCAGAAAGTCCTGCTTAACAAAATTGCTCATTATAAGCTCTCCTCATATAAACTCTCCCATATATTATCATAAAATATTCTGGAGATAGTCTTTATACTTTACAATTGCAACAGGCATAATATCCAGCCATGACATAAACTCCATAAGTTCCTTTTCAACATTCATAGCCACTATCGGGTAATGGTGCTGGAACCTTTGAACCATTATTGTATTTACAAGATCCTTTAATTCTACTGATTCCCCATTTATCTTAATATTACTCAGCCATCCTCTGCTCCCGTCATAACTTCTGTCACCTTTATCAATAAATTCTCCGGAAAATACCATCATTTTTTCATACTCCCACGTGAGCCTTGCTATGGTAGCCTGTTGATTCTTAAAATACATGTCCCCCACAGTACCAACCTTGATATCATCAGCCCCCGCAACCTTTTTGCCGGGCTTGTAGTGCCCCGCAAGGCAAACACCTTTGCTATCAGCAAATATCGACGGTGCAGAACCACAGTGCCACATCAAAATTGAATCTGTTTTAAAATCAAGCCTGGATAAATCCATTAACATTGGCGCATATGTATCTCCTGCAAGATATTTAAGTATCATCATACTTATTGCACTATCAACATCACCTTCACATGCAGCAATATAATCCTTGTCCAGTAGCCTTCCAATAATTGAGCATACAACTATCCCCAGTTCTTTTCTATATTTAGGCCAGCATGATATTGCAATTGACTTGTAATCATTTTCTTTTATAAAATCTTCAAATGCTTTGTAGACCCTTGCAGTTTTACTCATAGCGCTCTTTGCATCTGCTGTTACACATCTCGCTTCTTCATGCATTTCATCAATAATTTGCTTGACTTCGTTATCTTTGTAGGATATTGCTCTATCTTTTATATCAGAAAATTCATATAACCTGTTAATTGTAATTCCAAGCTTTGCTTTTGCTTTACGTTCATCAAAATATAAATCATTGAACCCCGGAGCAATACCTCCTATAAGAGCTATTTTTGAACCTTTAATGTTCTTTATTGCCCCGATTGCCTTTACTGTTATAATTAGACGATTTATAAAAAGCTCATCGCCGATATCCCCGTAAAACCACTTATATTTTATATTATTGTCAATATATTGTCCGATAATGCTTGAAAACATATTCATACCGCAAAATGAGTTTAAAGGAATGGCACCATCTTCCGTTATTTCAGGTATTGCCCACAGGCCTATTTTCACACCGGTTTCGGCCAGTGGTCCAATAATGTCACCACTTGAAAAAGTTGTAAGCTGTATCAGAAGAAAATCTATATTATTATCAATAAGCTTTCTTTTTGCTTCTTCTGAATCTTTACAATTTACAAGTGGTTCTTCCAAAACAACTAAATCAAAGTCAAGCCTTTCAGAGATTTTTTTCATTTCAGGGATATAATAGCTTTTATAGTACTCTTTTTTACTTCCCCAAAAGCTAGGTTGTATAGCACTCACTAATCCAATTTTTACTTTTTTCACTTAAATCAAACCTCCAATATACGAAATGCATATGTTTTATATAAACAATTTATTAATAGCCTAACAAAGAAATATTCTGTATGCTAATGTAGTATAATAACTCTTGATATACTAATATTATAGTATTATAATGTGTATGAGTAAATAAATTAATTTGCTGAATTTATGTACATATTTGCTGTGAAATGAGGGAGGCTGATTTATTATGATAAAATGATTTGCTTAATTCCACTCCTTGATCACAAGCAGCAGACCGCTGCTTGTGGTGATTTCTGCTACGCTGCAGCTAAATTCATTGCTTATGCCTATGCTTTTACCTAATTCAAGCGTAGCATCCTTTAACGGATAAAGAAGCCCTTTGGTTGTGACACCGCAAACCTTTTGGGTAAGAGGCAAAAGCGATATTTTGACGTTTTCCTCTCTCTGAAGTAAAATATGATCCCGGATTAATGAAACCTCATTGTTTTCATTCAATATGATGCCCTTAACTCCGTTATCAAGCAGCTTTTTCAGCATATGAATATTTGAAAGGGAATGATCTATGCGGCTTCCCACCGCACCGATTATGACCACTTCCTTAAACCCCGCTTCTATTACATAATCAATTGCAATCTCCGCATCCGTCAGATCCTTTTTTCTTGGATACTCAATGATTTTAACATCTTGTGCCTTATAGTATTCAAGGTCTTTTACACAGATAGAAATTATTTAATATCTTAAATTCATTGGAAATTACGTTTAGATCCCTATCTTGTGTCAAATCTGACTGTAGTTTCTTAACCCTTCGCATATCGTTGTCAAAGCTTAGCAAATGATAAGAAACCTGTGATTTTATAGACGAGGATATTTCATTAGAAATCTTGTTGCTGCTCCATCTAAATATCCCGATTCCTAAAATAAATACTGGAAGGATTATTAATAAAAAGGTGAAAATTAATCTTGTAAAAATCGATTGCTTCCAATTAACTCCTGGAGCACTCATATGAATACATCCCCTTATCAAGGTGCTGCAAGTACCTTGGCAAATTGCTGAACCTAATTAAATAATGACATGTTTACCGTTTATACTCGATGCAAGGGTTGAATACTATATGACTATTGAAAACTAGCGGGAGTTTCGCACTTTTAGGTTTCTAAAACCCCTTAAAAATATTGGTATTAAAGGGATACAGAGGATTAAAAAATGTATATAAAACTACTTCTTCTTGCTAAAAACACTTTTTTCCAATGCTGTCCAGACTTTTTGCTGAGTTGGAGACATTTGCTCCAGTTTTTTTTCAACACCGAATCCATTCTTAGCCTTTTTATCTGGTGTCAAAATATAAATCTGTCGGATGCCTGACAATACATCAATAATTTTTCTGTTCTCCATTTTAATACCTGCGTCTGTCAACTCTTTTTTGAGTAAAGAAGTCAGTAATAGTCCCAGC
>CAZANH010000143.1:0-10755 GCA_964486515.1 uncultured Eubacteriales bacterium | reverse complement strand
TACAACAACAAAACGGATAATCAGGGTGTTGTAGACAATATGGACAATGTATCAAACAAAGATTACAAAAAACAGCTACCCGGAATTTAAAATTACAGTTTACTTTGGTATTGGCGGAGAGAGAGGGATTCGAACCCTCGGTACGCTATTAACGTACACACGATTTCCAGTCTTAAAATTCCATATTTTACGTTTTATATCTTTTTATAAGTTCTTATTAAATCCCTTGCAAATAAAGGGTATCAGGGAATTCTGCCATTTTTCGTTTTATAAGTTTTTATATCGTTTTTTAACACCCCGGGTAACAAAAGGGTAACAATTTTTTAAGTCTGCTTCATAAAAAATGGCTCCTGTTTTCAAGAGCCATTTTTAGTATACTATAATATTTTCATAAGTAATTTGATTACAGTTTATATCCGAAATTTGCAGACCTAACCTTCATTGAATTATTAAGTTTTGTTCTCAAATCCACAAGCCATTTCGGTTCAACTTTCCATTCCTCTGCAGATGCTCTCAGAATGCGAGTGTAACCATATAAATTTGCAAATCGCCTGAATGCTGGCAATAAGGAAAGGATATCATCGGTGACAGAATACTCACTTCTATATCCTTTTATGAACCACTTCCCAGCTTCTTCATGTTTTGCCGGTTCAATTTCCTGCTTAATACTATCCAGTGATTGTTCAATATCCATAGCATACCAATGATACATTGCATCATCAAAATCAATTACATTGCAGGTGTCGGTTTTTTCATCATAAAAAACATTATCCATTTCAAAGTCATAATGGACCAAACCATATATTTCAGAAGTTTTTGAAAGCTTAGAAAAATAAACCTGTAGTAAACTTACCTCTTCAAGGGCAAATTCCTGGTTTTTATGCTCCAACAAAGTGTTCCTAACCCATTTAAGCACATCTTCATACGACCAATACATGTTAACAGGATTATAGGCTGAAGATAACATATGGAGCCTACCCAATGTTTTTCCGAATTCAAACATAATACTATCTTTATATTCAGTATCTCCAATCTGTACTCCTGAAACTCTGTCAAACGTAGTTGCGAAGTACTCACCCCAAGGTGTTTGAGCTATTACAAGCTCTTCTGAATCTTTTGACAGCACTGTTCTTAATGCAGGGTATCCATTTGAATTGAGGTAACGAATGAATTCTAATTCCGCTAATACATTGCTATTTTCTTTTTCCGTAACTGGAGCAAATCTCAATAGTCTTGTCTTCCCTTTGCATTTGAATGGGTAAATAGCATTTGCTGATATTCTATAATAATTTAGCATTTCCAGAGAATCTTCATCATATTCCCAATAACCCAACAGCATTTTTGCCAAGTCTCTATTATCAAACAAATATTTCAATTTCAACATTACATATTCCTTCTTTCATAATCAATTTATAGCTTTAAAAACGCAAAAAGACCACGGCTATTTATCTGCGATCTTTAATAATATAATTTAACAAATAAGCACTCCAATAAGATTGGAAGCAGAAATATCCTTAATGTTAAGACAAGTGTATGAAAAAGTATTCAGTTATAAGAAAGTCACCTTATTTCGTATTAATTGGCGTTTCATGCCTCTCACTCCCTTCACACTTATGGATATATTATACATTTAATTAAGCAAATGTTCAACTACCAGATATATCAGTTATAATGTTTTTCTTCTTATTTCTATTTCTACCGGCGTTTTTGTTGTTGTTTCAATCTGAGTAACAATTGGCGTATATAAATCCACTTTGGTTTCTGGCGTGGATATGGTAACAATTAAGGAATAACGAACCTTTTTATTATAACATTTTAGATGCGTCCGTTCCCGCCACCAGCCAATAACAGGATAAATAGCAATATAATTAGCTTCGCAAAGATCAACAGAATTCTGCTGTCTGAAATCAGAATGAATAGATCCAACATCACGATTATCTGAACCTAAATACCAATGCTGACTGCCACTTGTCCCTTCACCTTTATCCTTTTTATCCTCACCACGCATTTTAACATTTATTCGTTTTATAAAGTCCTCTTCTGATTCATCATTATTAATAACTTCAAAACGCAGTCCACAAGAAGAATAGCGATATTTATCCTTCCATCCAACCTCTCCAGGACCAGGCTCAATAAAATATGAAAGAGTAACCCTCATTTCTGCCGGAACAGCTCCAAGTTCTTGTAATACTTCTCTCGGCCAAGGTATTGTATGCACATGCATTTCATTCATTGACCCACGGACAAAGGGCTGCAGTTCATCTTCAATTATTAAATTGACACTGTTATTCATACATTGTATGGCCCTTTGCAGGTTTGGTATTCCGTAACCACATGTGCGTAGTAAGTTACGCCTTCCTATAGTCTTGTTGTCCTGATTACAGAACTGTGTTCTCATTTTTTCTGTCCAACGTGCAGAATGAATTATCAAAGCACGGATTGTTTCAGGCCAGATACCAGGGTATTCAGCCATTATTCGGGCAGCCATCCAAGCAGCTTGTGCTGTTGCAGAGCTTGTCCCCCAAGTTGTGCTGAACAACCTAGCTAAAGGTTTATAATGTGTTGTTAGCAATGATAAGTCCGTACATTCTGTATAGTTTGATCCATCAGTTGCAATATTCCCTCCATCACAAATTATTTCCGGTTTTATTGGCCACTTTTTCACCCAATGCATGCAAGTAGAGCTATATGGAGATAACTCCCCTCTATCTGCTACTGCCTGATAATCTTTCATTATGGAATCAGTAATCTGAATATCATTGCTGTATGCACCAACAGTTATAGCATTCCATGCCTGCCCAGGACTTTCCACCGAATGATTTATATTTGCATCGGGATATTGTACCTGAGCTAATTCATCAGAGCAGACATTTCCTGCACTAACGAAAAACAAGCGTTTTTCATTGTCACCGGTTGCTCCTGATACTATACTATCAACAGCTCCTGACCAAGATGTAGGACTTCCGTCATTTGTGTTATACTTGTCTGAAGTAATTGCCATGCAAATAGCACGTTCATACTTGGGTTTTGTGGCTTCTGCCATATATACTGCATTTTGAGTAATTGCACCATATAGCTTGGGATCATTTTCTCCAGTAGAGGGAAGAATTTTAACAGACTCCAGATGATGAAAAATTTTTTCAGGTTGTTGTGAGATAAGACATTTTTTTAAATCATGGAACAACGCAACACCTGCTATTTCTGTTCCATGCCCATTATGGTCATTTTCTCCCCATACACTCTCAACTGTTTGAATACTTTCATCGTCAAAAGCTCCAGAAAGCAAAGGATGTCCTGAGTTGACACCTGTATCAAGAATGCAAACAGAAGCATTAGTGAAATTATACTCTATTCTTGACAATAAATTATCTACCCATTCTTTTTGATCTTTTGCGGGTAATTCATCAAAAAAACTTGCTACTTCTGCCGCACGACGAATTTCAGCCACATACTCATAACGTTTTATCAATTCCCCAAATTGAGCTGCATTTGCCTGCACAAGCTTTACCATACGCTCGGGAAATCGAATAGCTTTATCATTATATGTAATTTGTATATCCATACATAACTCACGGAACGATGCTTCTGTTTGATCATATTGTTCGTCATCAACCCTCAGCCATATTTCGCACCATACCGGCGTTTCCGATGGCATATCCTCTTTATTGCCAACCCAGAAAGAGCCCAGAAACGCCAATTTTACTTTTTCTATACTATTAATAAGATCTTTATATCTAGGTTCTTCATCCTCAATTGCAGTAGATAAATGTTTTTCAAAACGGTTAATAAAATATGATTCTTTCCCTTCCGGAACATAAATAGTTGCCTTAATTGTATTATCTTCAGAATCTGTTCGGACATTCAATAGACGGATTCCTGATCGTACATTTTCAAGACTTTTTACAAGTAAATCATGATTTTCCTGGCCTGAAAACTCTAAATAAACGCCTTCCTTGTACCTTATAGCAGCAACTTGTTGTTGTGTTAAATTCCTATTCTGAGCGTAGACTTCTTCAAACTTACGCTTCAAATAATTAACATGCTGTTCTGGATCTCGAGAAGGAATGGCAAGCTTTGAACCGCGACTGCTTTTAGATGTAAAAGGAAGAGGTTTAGCCGTTCCGGGAAGAAATATGTTTTTCTTTTCAACAGGCATTAACGCACCTCCTTAGAATATACAACAAGCCTTTCATCAACAAGCTTAAGCAAGTTCTCCTGTGTAATACTAGTATCATTCAGTATTGCTTGCTTTATAGCATCATCGCAAATGCGAGATATTTCAGCATGACTCAATGAAACAGTTCTTTCAATAAGTTCTTTTGATGGAATAAAATGGGGAGAAAAAATACTCAGTTTGTTGATAATTAATCTATATATATCTTGTTCAGTAGGGAGTGAATAGTGAAGGACATCATCAAATCTACGAAACAACGCCTTATCAAGCATTCGCTGATTATTTGTAGCTGCAATAATAATACTATCAGATGAATCCTGTTCAATAAATTGTAAAAACGAGTTAAGAATTCGCCGCATTTCACCCACATCGTTGTCAATACCACGATCAGCACCAATAGCGTCAAATTCGTCAAACAGATAAACACCTGTGACACTCTCAATAGAATCGAATATTTGCCTCAGTTTAACACTGGTTTCACCCATAAATTTTGTCACCAGTTTATCAATCTGTATAGTAAAAAGCGGTAGACTCAATTCATATGCAATAATTGATGCAGTCAATGTCTTCCCTGTTCCAGGGCGGCCTTCTAACAAAATTTTTCGCCTATTGGACAGACCAAATTTCCACAACTTTTTTCGATTGGTATATTCATTGAGAATACGCATGATTCTCTCGTATATCTCTTCAGAAACAATTAAATCTTGAATTCTATTATCCGGTGTAGACATTATGAGCATCTGGTTTTGATTATTAAATTGAACAATCTTTGTTTTTGATATGTTTGATTTTTCAAGAAGCATCTTAATATCACGGGCCAATGTCGTATGGCCACGTTTTGCCTCATATGCTGCGATTTGTAAGACTGTTGTTTTAAACTTTTCATTATCTTGATTCAAATGCGCTTTAATCAGGCTTTTTATTTGTTCTGCTGTAGCCATTGCAGTCACCTCCCCTAATAGTAATTCAATATACGTTATAAAAACAAAATCTAAATTTATTTTCACACCCTCTTAATAGAATCATATCACTTGCTATAAAATATGTAAATATTTTTCTGGATACTTCTGGTGCATATTATACAAAGATACTCTCAGTCTTAAATTTCCATTAATAACGTTTTATATTTTTATAAATTCACTTAAAATCCCTTGCAAATAAAGACTTTCAAAAAATTATTCCATTTTTTGTTTTATAAGTTTTTATATCGTCTTTTAACACTATATATGAAATTGTCAGTCTATTTGAAGAAGGCATCAAAGTAGTCAGTATCATTCGCTATCCTCAGTATTGTAAACACTCTGTTGAAGTTTGGCTGATACAAAGACTCTTCAACAATTTCAAAATCAGTATCCGCCTCCATAAACCATTCTCCACAGTTTAGTATACGTCTCATAGATTCATTGCTGTATCTACTGTTAAGTAGCTCTTTGGCTCCAGAGGCTTGTATGACATCAGGCCTCAAATGTAGATCAAAATTTCTTGATTGTGCCTGAACAATCTTTCTTCCAGTACTATAATAGAGTAAAGCTATAACCTTTTCATCAGTGTAGGAAATCACTTTCCTTGTCATTGCTCCTAATGATACATTGTACTCCTGAGCCAGTTCCTTGATAAATTCCAACGTTATTGTCCTTCCATCAATCTTTTGATTGATAGATTCTGTAGGAATAAGTAGTTCTGAAGCAAATATATCCGCTTCATTTTCCGTAACATCACTGGTATCAAAATCGCCTATTTTATAACAAGCACATTGACTACTATGCCAAGGAATAAAGAAATGACCAACCTCATGAGCAATAGTAAACCTTTGTCGTGGTATATACAATATTTTTCGTTCATTGATAATAATCGATTTCCTTCCGCTTGTCACAACTAAAAAAGCTTCTGCTGTACTAATATCTTCAAAGTATACCTTTATATCATAAGAATCACACACACTATAAATATCAACTGGTGGAGTTAAATTCATCGAATAAATAATATCCTGAGCATAACGCTTAGGACTGTTTTTATATAGATACTTCATATTTATCACACATACTTGGATATAATATCCGCATCCTGTTTATTTAGTTTGCCGGATTTACCTCTTGCGGAAATGTCAAATGAACCGCCTCCGGACATGAATGCATCAATTTCCTTTCTGAAGAACCTCCACTCACGGCCAAACTTATATGCTTTAAGTCTTCCATCTTTGATCATGTTATATATGGTTTGGTTTGTAACCCTCAGTAAGTCAGCCACTTCAGTCAGATTCAGCACATCCGGTTTTTGCTCTTCTGAAACCTCAGACAGACTCTTGCTTAACTTTTGCAGCATTACAGAATCCTTACCTTCGAGAATTACTTCACCACATTTCGGACATACATAGGCACTAACGCCTTCTACTGTTAGCTTATAATGTCCCCATCCAGTATTGATAGACGTTTGTCTTTGCTCCATCTCTGTATTACAGATATAACAATTCTTACTCATGTCTAATACCTCCCCCTTCTTCTTAGAACATTATTCACACATTCCCATGCCTCATCTTTAGTTCTGCAGGCAGTAATAATCACTGGGGTATCTGAAGCTATCACAACCACATATATATCAGGTGTTTTGTCAGTAGCTTCTTGAAACAAGACTTTTATATCATCTGTTTCTTTATCTTTTTGGAACTCAATTGTTTTTCCTTTTAAAATACATTCCAATACCTTTTCGATGTCTATTTCCCTTTCCGCCATCCTTTGGTGAGCATGGGAAGAAACATCAAAATGATTTTCACTAACCCTTTTTCGGATTAGCTTCTCTGCCAATTGTTCTATCATTAAGTTTTCCCTTTCTTAATTATATTATACGTAGTTAACGTCATTTTGTCAATAAAATATTATAAATTGATATAAAATATTATAAAATACTATAAATTTAGTGAATACTGGAGAAGTCCATCATATAGGAATAATCTTTGCTATATACTCCTCAAAATTGAATACACCTCTGTTCTTTAAACTCAACAAAATTTCCCAGTGTTCCCTTATTCCTATCCTTTATACTAAATCTCTTTGACTACTTTAAAAAATGGCTCGCCAAATAGTATTATACAGACGCAAAAGTTTCCTGCAAAACTGAATGCAATAAAAGCTCACTATCATTTTTAGATATTTCTATTCTTTTCTCAAGTTCATCACAAAGAGACAATAGTTGAGAAATCTTTTCAACAATACGTTTTTGCTCGACAAGTGGAGGTACTGGGATCAAAGAAGTTTTCAACCTAATTAAAGCTAATTTCGGTTGTCCCACCTGATTCGTTTTATCTATAAACTGATTTTGCATGAAATCTGAAAAGAGTGAGTAAAGTAAGTAGTATTTATCTATTCTATGAATTATTATTCTTGCAGCATTTTCAGTCAAATTCATGTGATGAAATTTTTCTGGTATTACTCCAACTTTCCCAATCGTTCCTGCAATAGTAATATACAAATCATCTTTCTCAATTATGTAGTCCTTTATTTTACTATAAACATCCTCAGTCACATACTTTAGATCTGTATCATCTATACTATTATATTTCATGTCTGTTACTCTTATATAAATATGGTCTGTAGGAGTGTCCGTACAACTATACCCAACGGGGATACGTTTACCGCCCTTTATAGTTGTTATATCCCCTAACCTTACCCATTCCCATCCCTTTGGCAAATTATAAGGAATTTCATCTTCTGTTATTTCCGGCAAGGGCTTTTGCTTTTTTATTTTACCTTCCTTAATCAGCCTTTCTTTTTCTTCCTTTATTCTTTTAAGAAGGACACTTGCAGGCTCATCATTAGGATCTTGTGGTACAAGTTTTCCTTGTATTGCCTCCTGAAGAACGCCTTGTTGAAGTTGCTCCTTTAGCTTCATTTGCTGCTTTAATTCTTCTTCTATAGTATCATATGCAGATTTAAGTCTTTCATATTTTTCTATTACTTTAATTTGCTCAGGTTTTTCAGGTATAGTAACTTCAAAATTGAGAAAAAGCTCTTCCTTTAACCTTTTTCTATTTGTAGTGCCTGTACTACCTCTTATACAAAAATCCAAAAATGCTTGCGTCTGTGTATAAAGTTCAAAATATCTTATGTCAACCAAGTCATTGTTAACTTCAAAAGATAAAAAGTCATTTGTGATTATTGCACCCTCCAGTTCATCGGGTATTATCCCAAAAGCTCCATTTCTTGCATCAATTCTCGATACTATGAATTGACCTGAGTGCACAAGATACTGACTTTTTGTGCCAATATTAATGCCTTTTTCAACATCCCGCAAACTAACTCCTTTATGATACATCCTTATCGTTACTCTTTTATATTGTATATCATCATCTATATTAAGGCATTCTTTTGCTCTTATAAGTAAATCTCCTATTCTTACTTTTTTCATTACAGCAACTCTCCTTCAATAGCTTTTAAAGCATCTTCCACCTTCTTGTGGGATATCCATATATTTTTAATAGCCTCTGCAGGTGATACTATAACATTTTGATCTTCTGCTTTGGGATTTTTAAAATCAAGATTGTAGCTACGTTTCTTTATATCATCTACAAAAACTTTCCAGGCATATTCATTCTCAGCTCTATTATTCCACCACTGTTTTTCAAGTTCAAATTCTTCAATTCTGATTGGCTTTGTCTTACTATAGTTTTTATATCCTTCTGGCAGCTGATGCTCAAAGTACCATGTTTCTTTTGTTGGTTGTCCTTTTTCGAAGAAAAGCAAATTAGTGTTTATGTTTGTATAGGGGGAAAATACTCCATTTGGAAGTCTTACTATTGTATGCAGGTTAAACTCTTCAAGTAATTTCTCTTTTATTGCAGTCTTTACACCTTCGCCAAAGAGGAACCCGTCAGGTAATACTATTGCAGCTCTACCATTCTCTTTTAACAAATACATAAGCAGCACTAAAAATAGGTCTGCAGTTTCTTTTGTCTTGTATTGTGAAGGAAAATTAACTTGTATTCCATCTTCCTCAATCCCTCCAAAGGGAGGATTTGTAACTAAAACATCGACTTTATCAACTGGTTTATAGTCCCTGACATTGCGTGCCAGTGAATTATCATGTCTGATTTTTGGTACATCAATATCATGTAAAATAAGATTAGTTACTGCAAGCATATGAGGAAGAGGCTTCTTCTCAATTCCAAGTATAGATTCCTGTAAGGTTCTTTCATCTTCAATATTTCTAATCTGTTTTCGCAAATGTTCCAAAGCACAAACAAGGAATCCACCGGTACCACAAGCAAAGTCCAATACTTTCTCGCCAAGTTTGGGATTCACCATCTCAACCATGAACTGCGTTACGGCCCTTGGTGTATAATATTCACCGGCATTCCCGGCACTTTGTAAATCCCTTAATATACTTTCGTAAATATCATTGAATAAATGCCTGTCCTCCTGGGAAGTAAAATCAATACCTTCGTTTAATTTATTAATTACCTGCCTCATAAGAGTTCCGGATTTCATATAATTGTATGAATCCTCAAATACAGCCTTAACCAAAAAAGCTTTTTGGTCGCTGTTTTCATTAAGTTCCATTTCTTTAAGCTCTTTAAACAGTTTGTTATTAACAAAATCAAGCAGTTCATCACCGGTAATTCCTTCATCGTTTGCTGCCCAGTCTCTCCAACGCAACCCTTCAGGAACAATTGAAGTATTATCATCCTGCATGAGCTCCCATTCTTCTTCCTTCGCATCAAATACCTTCAAAAATATCATCCAAACCATCTGTGATATTCGTTGAGCATCGCCATCTACACCTGCATCCTGCCTCATTACGTCTTGCACTGATTTTATTACTGTTGAAATTGACATTAATAAACCTCCCGTTGCAACTATGCTGTATATATTTCTTTCTCAAGCTCTTTTATTGCCTGTAAATATTTTTTCTTACCGCCAAACTTTCTTATTATCTCAAGGGGAGAACCAAACTTCTTGAAATCCGGGATTTTTAAGACTTCCATACTTTCAAGATTTTCAAGTCCTTCATCCGCATACTTATCAAGTAAAGCTTCCAGTAACCGCCTGGCGTTATCCCCATATTTCGCAAAGTAGTTTCTCTTTTTAACATTATTTGCCCTCTCTTGTCTTGTAAGGGGCGGCATATCAAAAGCGATGTGACATATCAAGTCGAAGGGGTCAAGCTCTTTCCCGACTTCATCCTTTAATTCGTCTAATAATATGCCCTGTTCTTCAAGTTCCTTAATTATGGCCTCTTTTCTGTCTGCAGAGCTCCACTTCCTTAAGAAATCGTCTATTGTTTTAAACTCATTCCTTATATTCTTCTTCGTGTAGTCAATAAGGCTTTCCGTAATCAATTTCCCATCTTTATCATAGTACTGGACTTTTTCCTTTAAAACTATAACCTCTTCATCATTTATATAGTACTTAACTCCTCCTTCACCGCCTCCACCTGTTTCTTCTCCATTGCCACCATTACCGCCACCTTCTCCAAAATCGTCTCCAAAATCCTCATCTTGTATTGGCTCTCCATCAAAATCAGGGTCGGCAAATAGTCTTGTAACATTTCTGAAGTCCATTATTGTAAAATATCTTTTATCATAATCT
>CAZANH010000142.1:0-1551 GCA_964486515.1 uncultured Eubacteriales bacterium | reverse complement strand
TTTTCATGTTTTCTTTTAATTTCCTTGTTAAATACCGCAGCATATTGTGTAATGATAAATCTGCGTATTTATCATGGTTTGCAATGTCATCCCCGATAACACTTTCAAGTACCTTAACCCATTGCATGGAGTCGTGGTTATTGTTTTTTAAATTATTTGTTTTTTTTGAATTGTCTTTTTCATCTGATTTATAAAATAATAACGGGTATGATATGGTAAGCCACTGTTTTATGAGCAGATAATTTATAATGATGGCTTCTTTTGTAACTATATCCAATTTGGCTGTGTATGGAGAATATTTATCTATGCAGGATTCACTGAATTTTACATAAGGCGGAATATAAAGTGAAGCAATAAATTTATTTAAATCGGTTTCCCGGCCGTTTGCATGGTAATTTGAAAAAAAGCTGTCTGCAAAGATAAACTGGCCAAAGGTCATGTTTTTAAGGTTGGGTTGTGGAGGAAAATGGAAATGGCCGTTAAAAATGAAATATTTTATTATAAATGAGTTGAAAGGTTTTAAGTCATTTATAAAATCCATGAGTTTTATTATTTCATAATGTTGGTATGGATCCAGTTTTTTTATTACACTTTTTTTTATTCCGGTCATGATGTGGATGAAATTCACATCACTGATATTTCCTTTATATGTTGTTGCTATTGCAATCAGTTGTTTTGGTGAAACCTCCTGCCAGTTTTCAGGGTGGGAGCCGGTGGCTATTGTTTTCCAGAATAACCATTTGTATGGTTTATATATAACTGTTAATTTATTCATCAGGCCCAGAATGTTTTTTTATCTGTATTATTCCTTGAAAATGAAAATGTGGTTTCTCCTGTATAATCCGGCCAGTCTTCTTCATTATCCAAAAGGTAACTTATAAGGCCGTTCAGGTAATTTGTACCCATTTTGCGGTTTCGTTCAACCATGAATGAAACTGTATAAGGTAATGAAGGCTCTTTATTTGTGTTTCCCCTGAATATTGGGTTTATCTTTTCAAAGTATAAACCTTTTCTTCCCAGGGTTGCCCCTGTTTCTTCCATTAAAAGAGCACTGGAGAGATATATTAAAGGTTTGCGGATATATGGAAGGATGGCTGATACTTTGGGATCCGGAGAATCTTTTACCATTTCTGATTTTATGTAATCATAAATTGTATCTCCCAGCATCTTTTTTATTATGGTATCCTCTATATATGCTGTATGTGGTTTCAGTGCAAGGAATATAAGCCGGCTGTTGTGGATAATAAAAGGAATTGATTCAATTACTTTTACTGTTGGCAAAAATGATGATTTTAATTCTGTCCGGTTGGAAGAATTTTTAAATTCTTCAAAATGGATTATATTTTCTTCCATGTAAATTAAAACATCATCCAGACTGTTAAATCCGCTGTCACTGAAATAATTTCTCAGGTTATCTTCCTGGTATTTATACAGGCCTTTCAGGTTATCTGTTTCTGTGCGCTGGAATCCGGAATCTGAAATTGTTGTATTCAGAAAATCGAAACCTGCGTAGTAAGTAAGGTGAATTAATGAATGTTGAATTTTTTCCAG
>CAZANH010000141.1:0-31215 GCA_964486515.1 uncultured Eubacteriales bacterium | reverse complement strand
GAAATTCGAGAGTAAGCAACGTAGAGCGGTTTGCGGGAAAACCGCACGAGCCGTTCATTGAGAGGCTGGCCTAGAAATAGGCTGGCCTACTCTATCACTTAGATTCTCATTTTTCGAGTATTTATTATAATTACATGTCTTATGTAAAGGCATAAGTGCGGCATTTATTATAGTAATAGCGAAGTTTTTATTTTTATATGACGAATTTTAGACAAGAAAGCATGTAAAATAATGGAGTTTCTACTGTATCCCACAACGGTTAAAATGCTTGCCGCAGAAATTATTGCTGCTTGCGATGCATATATATCCAGAAAAATTGGAATTGAAACCCTGAGAGAACTTGTTTTCCACTATGCAGAAAATTACTCTGAAATGCTTTTCAACGCTCAGGAGCTAAACTCCACTGTTTTAAACCGGATACTGAAAGCGAAAGCATAGTACAAAGTGATATTGAACAAAAGCATACAAAAAGTAGAGATGTTTCTGAAACAACTGAGATGGATATGCATCAAGCTCGATCATACACTTTCCTGAAGGATCATTGACAGATTACCAGATAGTTGAGCTTAACAACTTATGTTCCTTAACATACCATCAATTATTAACAAATATAAGATATGCTGTAGCTGAGGATAGGTTACCTGAAGACAAGAAAATACTGGATAAGTTTGTTTCACTGGAATGCCAAATGTTAGAAGAGTTATTATCCTATAATGAAAAGAAATGGAACGATACTTTACTGCTATTGCTTGAGAATATTAAAACCTCACAAGTCTTTGATTTTGTTAATAGTATGAATGAAGGGATTAAGTCTGCACATCAAGCAATAAATGATAAAAACTGGGAAAAGCTTGATAAGGTTTGTGATATGGTTTTAGAATTGTATAACCGACTCCCAAAAATAGAACCAATTGTAGATATTATGATAAAAGATATAGAAAAAAAGCTTTTAAATAACCATAAGGAGATAACCGTAGACGATGCAGCAAATCAGTTTGGATAACAGGATTGCTGTCCCGGAGTATCTTCCTGAACGCTTTAAGTATTATGGTATATATGAGGATGGTAACTATCCTAGACCGGATGGAGTAAAGACAATCAGGCAATTATGGTATGATTCAGAAAATTATGAGTTGCTTTTAGTGACACAGTCAATGATAGATGACCGGGATTATGAAAATGAAATAAAATTTACTGACGGGTTGGAATCTTCGGGGAAAATCAGTGATAATTTTACCTGGGCTAAGTACGCATGTAGTTATAGTATTACTAAAAATAACATGGCTATTGATGGGTATATGCTTATGAATGGCGAAAGCAAAAGGGATGAGTACGAAAAAATATTAAAGTCACTGGCATAGTGAGTAATACCAAGTGACATAATATAGTTTTCTATGGATTATTATCCGGGTTTTTCAGAAAGCATTACAAACAGGACTCCGTCCATGAAGCCTTGTTTGTAGAAGTACTTGCCTTCCAGGTCGGAATATTCACTGTTATTGCTGTCGTATTCTTTCAGCAGTGATTTACTTTTTGCAGGCAGAGCCTCCATAGGCTTCTGATAAAGCTCGGAATGTTCGTTGGTGATTTCCACATATCTTCTCTTTACTTTGATACCATATAAAACTACTATACACTATAATATAGAGTGATTAATAAATTTTATTCATTCTCATAATGTAACTTCAATGACATATCCTACAAATGCATCATTATAAACTTTAAAATGTATAAAATCTCAAATAATACCTGAGCATTAACAGTTGTATTATAGGACATACTCTGGTAATATTAGTATATGAAATATATATGAAGTAGCTACAATTTTTGTACAGGAAATATATAATATATCAGTATAAGGTGGAGAATAAATGATAACTTTTTATAAGTCTCAAAATGCTGTATCTGACAAATCACAAAGCCTTATTGATAAATACCGGAATTTGCAAATAAACGTCGGGGAAAAATGAATAGTATTAATTGTAAAAGTGTCTGGGGAGGTAGAGAATGAAAAGTTTATTTGAGGTATGTAAACCGCGAGAAAGTGTTTTTGATGAAAGCAGAAGGGATGATACATTGGACTTGACCAATCTAATAGACGGTTCTATAGATGGTCAGCACTTTTTTGATGAAACATATATTACAGAAGGAATGGAACTCTTATTTGACACTGCATTCAAAAGGTTTGAAGGAAAGGACGCAAGTGCGCTTGTTAAGTTAACTCAGGCAATGGGTGGTGGGAAAACTCATAATATGGTGGCCCTTGGCGTCCTTGCAAAAAACAAAGATATAAGAAAGAAGATATTAAATGGGAAATATGCAAATATAGACTCAGATATAAAAGTTGTAGCTTATACAGGCAGGGAGAGTTATCTTGAATTTGGTATATGGGGCGAAATAGCTGAACAGTTGGGAAAAAAAGAAGCATTTAATAATTTTTATTCTCCACTAATGGCTCCTGGGCAATCAGCGTGGATAAAATTACTTAAAAGTGATACACCAACACTAATATTACTGGATGAACTTCCTCCTTATTTACAAGGTGCAAAAACAATGCCTGTTGGGACAGGTACGGTAGCAGACATTACAACTACAGCTTTATCAAATCTTTTTACAGCTGTAGGGAAGTCAGAGCTTTACAATGTCTGTGTGGTTGTATCAGATTTACAAGCAACATATGAAGAAGGTTCACAATTCTTACAAAAATCTTTTAAAGAGCTTGAAAATGAAATAGAGCGTTCAGCAATAAATATTGAGCCCGTAGGTGCAAATACCGATGACCTTTACAATATTCTTAGAACACGATTGTTTTATGAAATAGCGAATAAAGATGAGATAGATCAAATTGCTATAGCATACAGGAAAGCAGTAGGGGAAGCCAGGCAAATGGGATATACAAATTATTCACCGGAAGAGATTGTTAAAGGGATTTATACATCTTACCCGTTCCATCCATCTATCAGGGATTTATTTGCCAGATTTAAAGAAAATCCGGGTTTCCAACAGACAAGAGGTTTTATCCGTTTAACAAGAATGATGGTGAAAGACCTTTATTCAGGAGAGATTCAAGCAAAAAGGAGATATCTTATTAATGCTTTTGATATGAATCTTAATGATAAAGAATTAACACCACTGGTAAAATCCATTAAGCCCAAACTGTCCAATGCAATATCCCACGATATTGCCAATCAGGGTAAAGCTGTTTCAGAAATGATAGATGAGCAAACGAAAAGTACAGATATGCAAGACTTGAGTAAACTCATTTTAGTATCTTCGTTGGCTAATGTTACAAATGCGCTGTTGGGGTTATCAATGCAGGAATTAGTGGGTTATATGGCTGAACCGGGAAGGGATATCACCAGACTGAAATCCACATTGGAAGATTACAAAGTAAAAGCATGGTACCTATATACAGATAAACATGATAGATTATTCTTTAAAGATATTAAGAATATAAATTCACAGCTTTTAGACCTGGTGAACACTTATTCCTATGAAGTAGCAAAACAAAAGATTAAAGAAATTTTAAAAGAAAAATTTGCTCCAAAACTTGGCGATTGTTATCAAGAAGTATTAGTCTTTCCATCTATCGAGGAAATAGAATTAAAAAAAGAGAAAATTGTTTTAATACTCACAGAGCCGGTTGTGGGAGGACAAGGGCTGCATTCTGACATTATAAAGTTTTATGAGGATGCTATTTATAAAAACAGAGTTATGTTTCTTTCAGGGCAGAGAAATTCTATGGAAGGTCTTGTTAATGCTGCTAAGCAGTACAAGGCTATTGAAGATATTGTCTATCGTATGGAATACGAAGAGAAATTACCGGCAAATGACCCCCAATATCTGCAAGCTCTTTCTTTATTCGATAAGATAAAACTTCAACTACTTCAAACTGCAAGAGAGACATTTATTACACTCTATTATCCAAAGAGAAAAGGATTATCAAAAAGTGATTTTAAAATGGAGTTCAGTGGAAACAATTATGATGTTGAACAGCAAGTAAAGGATTTATTAACCGAAGTAATGAAATTTACCAGGAAAATTGAACTTAATGAGTTTAGAAGTATGTTTGAAGATAGAATTTTTACGCAAAGGCAGATGACATGGGGAAATCTGAAAGAAAGAACAGCAACTAATACAGCATGGCCGTGGCATAATCCAAGAGCGTTGGAAGACATGAAAGACGATGCGTTAATGAAAGGTTTATGGATAGAAACAGGGGGATATATTGACAAGGAACCGCCAGCCCCTGAAACATCTGTTTTCTACAGGGTAATATTTACGGACGAAAATACAGGAGAAGTAACTTTGAAAATAACACCTCAAAATGGAGATAAAGTATACTACGAAATTAATGGGGATGCTACAGATGCTTCAATGGAGGTGGATGATTTTAATAATTTCAAGACAAAGGAACTCAAATTATCTTTCTTATGTGTAGACAGTAAAGGGGTTAATCCAACTGGAAATGTTATTTACTGGACAAATGATGTAAGTGTGAAACACAGGATATATGATAAAGCGGGAAAGACATGTGTAGAGCTCAAAGCAACATCTCCACATGTAACCATAAAGTATACTACGGATGGTTCAAATCCTAAGGAAAGCGGTGGCATATATGATGATGTTTTCTTTATTCCAACAGGAACAAAATTTATTCAGGCTATCGCAGTCAATGAGAAATATGGCATATGTTCAAATGTATACCAGATTGAAGTGAAAGAGCAGGAGCAGTTTGAAATCAACAAGGAGAAAAAGGTTAATCTGAATGAACCAATTATGTCTGCAAATACTGCAGAAACTTTTGATATTATTGAAAAACTGGGCAAATATAATCTGTCCATTTCCGGGATTACAATTGGAATTACTGAAAAGAGCAGTAGTGCAAAATCAGGCTTTATCGACTTAACAATGGGGGATTTTGATGTTAAAAACCCAGAGAATCTTATAGATGAGTTGAATGGATTAATTGATAAGTTTTTTAGTGATAAGAGTTTTGAAGTAAATATTACAATAAACAAGATTATATTTAGTACCGGACAGGAATTTGAGCAGTGGGTTGCAGATAATAAAGAAACACTGGAACAGTATAGGGATAAGATAAGTCAATAGGAGGTATAACAATGGCTAAAATCCAGACAATAGGTTTTGGGTATAATCCACAGGAGACAAAACACCACTTTCTGGTTATAATACCACAGAGTCAAAATAAAGATATTGCGATATATGAACGTTTTGAGTGGGACGTTGCTGAAACTCAAAAAAGTGATATGGAATATAAATCGTTGAAAGTTACCATTGATAAACATAAATGGGATCTGGTAAAGGATGTTCTACAGCAAGAGTTTAATAAGGTCTTAAGAGATATTAATATGCTTGTTGGTAAGTTTAAAATCGGTGAAATACCGGTAGAGAGATTATTAGGAAAAGAAATGGTATTGCTTTTATGGGCAATAGAAGATTCAGACCCCAGCCTGATTCCTCTAGCTCTAAAAAACTGGCTGGGGCTAAGCCGCGAAGAACGTTGGTGGTTGTTTACTATGACCAATGCGGTAACAGGTAATGCTGATGACAAAAGAGGTTGGAGAAAAGCTGTAAGATATGCTTTAACCGAAAACCCGGTAGATGAAAACTATCAGCAGGGTAAAATATTAGAAATGTTATACAAGAATGTTTAATTGAAGGGAGAAAATAGATTGCCGGACTACAATAAATCATTTATAGAGATGCAATTTCCAGTATCCAAAGTTTCCAAGGAAAGCTATAAGGAGAGAAAGGCAAATCTGGGACAAACTCTTACAGGCTTGGGTAAATGGTGGGGCAGAAAGCCTCTTGTTTTAGTGAGGGCTGCTTTACTTGGTGTACTTATGCCGGTATCTGATGATCCGGTAAAGGACAGAGACATCTTCTTAAAGATACTAACCATGGATGATGAAGGATTATATATTAGAAAATCAAAAAACATAAGCACAAATGATGTATATGTATTGCTTAATCCCAAAGAAAGGGTAAAGTATTTCAGAGAGGACTCAACTGAAGAAAAGGCCAAATATATAAAAGGTTTATCAAAAGAAGATAAAGAATATCTTCAAAAAATTGTCTTTTACAGACTATCATACGACGAGAAATTAATATATTGTGACAGGCCGGAGCATATAAAAAATCTTTCAGCCAAGGCATGGGATGAAGTAAATGCACATCTTCAGACCAGTGCTTCATCCTTCCAGGAATTAATAAAAGAACTTGGCGAAAAAAGATATGGACATACACCAAGAGTTGGAGATTGCTTCTCGGGAGGAGGAAGCATTCCATTTGAGGCAGCTCGAATGGGAGCCGATGTATATGCTTCCGATCTAAACCCAATAGCATCGCTCCTCACATGGGCCTCCTTGAATATTGCGGGGGCATGTAATGAAGAAGTAAAGCAGTTAAAAGAATTCCAAGAGAAAATATATAATGAGGTTGACAGCAAAATAATTGAGTGGGGAATAGAACACAATGAACAAGGGGATAGAGCTGATTCATACTTGTATTGTAATGAAACTATCTGTCCTGAATGCGGCTATAAAGTTCCGTTAGCTCCATCCTGGATTATTGGGAAAGGTACAAAAACAGTTGCTTTGCTAAAGGATAATAAAAGTGATGGATTTAATATTGATATAGTACAAGGCGCTTCAAGAGAGCAGTTTAAAGAAGCTGAAGATAAGATAACAATAAGGAACGGGAAAGTTTACTGCCCGCATTGCAATATGGAAACGCCGATTTCAGCAATAAGAGGAGATAGAAAGGATTCTGAAGGACGAACTGTATATAGTCTCAGGAAATGGGGAAAACATGAATTTATACCTGGCCCTGATGATGTATTCCAGGAAAGGCTTTATGCAATTAGATATGTTGAAGAATATATTGATGACGAAGGGGATATAAAAACGGAAAGATATTATACATCTCCAACGGAAAATGACTTGGAGAGGGAAGAGAAAGTAATTAATTTATTGTCAAAGGTTTTCGATGAATGGCAGGAAAAGGGTTATATTCCGTCAATGAGAATAGAGGAAGGAGATGAAACTTCTAGGCTTCAAAGAGAAAGAGGATGGCAATATTGGCATCAGTTGTTTAATCCAAGGCAGTTGTTGATTCACGGATTGTTTTCCAAATTAATATATAAAAATGCAAAGAATAGAACAGAGTTTGTTATTGGGTTATTAGGTTTAAACAAAACAGTTGATTGGGATTCAAAACTATGTATATGGAACGTTGGAGCAGGGACTGAAAAAACACAAAACACTTATACAAACCAAGCACTAAATACTCTTTATAATTATGGTACAAGAGGTTTATTAATGTATAAATCAAACTGGTTTATGAACCTAAACAATTATCCAAATCATTGCAAAAAGACTATTAATGTTATTGACGCTCGTGATTTGAATAGTATACAGGATGTTTTAATAACTGACCCTCCATATGCTGATGCAGTAAATTATCATGAATTGTCAGAGTATTTTCTTGCCTGGGATAAAGTGTTACTCCAAAAGGCTTTCCCTGAGTGGTATACGGATTCCAAAAGAATTCTTACCGTAAGGGGAGTGGGACAAAGCTTTAATGAAAGCATGATAGAGATATACGGGAATCTCGCCAATCACATGCATGATAATGGCACACAGGTAGTAATGTTTACACACCAGGATGTGAAAGTGTGGTCTGAGCTTGCTATGATACTTTGGTCGGCAGGGCTTAGGGTTGTTTCGGCATGGAATATCGCGACTGAGACAGAAGCGTCTGGTTTAAAGCAAGGGAATTATGTAAAGGGAACGGTGTTGCTTACGCTTAAAAAGCAGACTTCCGATGAAAAGGTGTATCGGGATGAGTTGTATGATGACATTAAAGAAGAAGTGGAATCCATGATTGATTCCATGAGAGATATAGATGAAAAAGATGACCCCGATTTTACGGACGCGGATTACCTCCTGGCAGCACACGCCGCATCATTAAAAGTATTGACAGCTTACAGAGAGATTCAAGGTATAGATGTTTCCTTCTGGTTAAGTCAACCCAGAAATAGTAAAGAGGAGAATCCAATTGAAAAGCTTATTATCAAGGCAGTGAAAATAGCATATGATTATTTAATACCTGATGGATTTGATAAGATGGTGTGGCGCGATTTATCATCAGAAGAAAGGTTTTTTGTCCGTGGACTTGAACTGGAGATGAACAATGTATATAAGATTAGTGCCTATCAGGAGCTTGCAAGGGGATTTGGTGTAAAAGACTATAACGATATGTTTGCAAGTTTTAAGGCGAACACTGCAAGACTTATGACACCATCTGAGTTCAAAATGCGATTTCTTGGCAATGAAGGTTTTGGCTCTTCTACATTAAGACACCTGTTGGTGGCAATTAATGAAGCCGGTAAGGCTGAATCTACTGTTGAAGGCAGGGCTTATTTACGATCCGCTTTTCAGAAAGACAATGAATATTGGTTCAAAAAGACGATGATGATTGAAATACTGGACTTTTTCTCAAGAATAGAGCATATTGAGCATATGGAGCACTGGCATAAGCATGCTCATTATTCAAAACTATTGAGAGAAGCATTGAAAAATGACGGGGTTTAAGAGGTGAAAAGATGATAAATCGTTATTCATCCAGAAGAGAATCCTTATCAGGTTCACTTCTTAACAGAAAGCTTATAAATGCAAAAGGCTATGATAGAATAGCCGGATATTTCAGTTCTTCCATTCTTGAGGTAGCAGGAGAAGAAATTGAAAAAATTGAAGGGAAAGCCCGGGTAGTCTGTAACTCAGGATTGGATGAAAGAGATGTAAAGACAGCTTTATTGGCTCAAAACGCCATTAGAAAAGAGTGGTGTGACTATAAGCCTGAAGAATTACCGGGAGCATCAGGCCGGTTTAAAAAATTATATGACTTGTTATCCTCTGGCAAATTGGAAGTAAGAGTATTGCCTGATAAGAAGTTCGGACTTATCCATGGCAAGGCAGGTATTATTACAATGACAGATGGTTCAAAAACTTCTTTTTTAGGCAGTGTTAATGAATCGAAATCTGGCTGGGACTTAAATTATGAACTGCTTTGGGAAGATGATTCCAAGGAAGCTGTAGATTGGGTTCAGAAAGAGTTTGATGCACTGTGGAATGATAAGTGTGCGGTTCCTCTATCTGATTTTGTAATAGAAGATATAAAAAGAATATCTGAGCGTACAGTTATAGAAACTGTAGATGAATGGAGAAAATATGAAGAGGTTGATGCTCCCTCAACAGCTGTAGAATCTCCGGTTTATCGGGAACACTTAGGTTTGTGGGAACACCAGAAATACTTTATAGACCTGGCATTCAGAGATCATAAACAAAATTATGGAGCGAGATATGTATTAGCTGATCAGGTAGGACTTGGCAAGACAATACAACTTGCTATGTCAGCTCAATTAATGGCGCTCTATGGGGATAAGCCGGTACTGATTATTGTACCTAAGACCTTGATATGGCAGTGGCAGGATGAGATGAATACACTTTTAGATATGCCATCTGCCGCATGGAACGGAAAGGTATGGGTAGATGAGAATGGTTTCGAATATCCCAATAAAGGTATAGAAGATATAAAGAAATGTCCACGAAGAGTGGGGATTATATCACAGGGCCTTATTGTATCAAAGTCTCCTATCATGGAATATCTTTTGAATAAGGAATTCGAATGCATTATTGTAGATGAAACACATAGGGCCAGAAGAAAAAATCTGGGGAATGGTAAGGAACACCATAGCCCCGAGCCAAATAACCTCTACGAATTTTTACTAAAGGCATCGTTAATAACAAAAAGCTTGCTTTTGGCAACAGCGACACCAATACAGATGTATCCGGTGGAATTGTGGGATTTGCTGAATATTTTATCTCAGAAAAATGACAGCGTACTTGGGAGTAAATCTTCTTACTGGAGAAAAAGAAACAGGATATCACAGGGTTTAAACTTGATTATGGGGAAAGAAAAAATGGAGTTTTTTGATCCCGAAAACTGGGAATGGATAAGGAACCCGTTTCCCCCGCGATACGAAAATTCTGTCTTTGCGTCTCTCAGGATGAAAGCCGGAATGCAGGATGATGAATTCGTATTTAATAAATCATTTATGGAATTATCAAAGGCAGAGCAGCAAAGGATAGGAGTCTTATTAAGCGGGGATTTTTATGGTAAACATAATCCGTACATAAGACACGTTGTAAGAAGGGAAAGAAAATATCTGGAAGAAACGATTAATCCAAAAACCAATGAGACTTATTTGAAAGAAATTAAGGTAGAGTTAAAAGGAGAAGATAACAATGAAGCCCTCGTGCTTTCCAGTTATTTAAAGGAAGCTTATGAATATGCGGAGGAATTTTGTACTGAGCTTGGCAAACGTTCAAAAAGTGCAGGGTTTTTAAAGACCTTGCTTTTAAAAAGAATTGGCAGTTCCATTGAGGCCGGGAGAAATACAGGGCTAAAGATGCTAAATGAATGGAATACATCTCTTGATGAAATGTCTGTAGAGGAAGACGATAATAAAGCTGAATCTGATATTAAGAATCTTACATCAACAGAAATAGATTTATTAGAAAAATATGTTAGAGCTATTGATGCAAATGAAGCAACAGATCCGAAGTATGATAAGACTGTTGAATTATTAAGAGATGAAAATTGGATTGAAAGAGGAGTAATCATTTTCTCACAGTATTTAGATACAGCTAGATGGGTTGCAAAGAAACTATCTAATGAATTTAGTAATGAAGTTATAGGGTTATATGCCGGAGGTTCCGAATCCGGACTTTTTATTGAAGGCATTTTTAAGAAAAAAGATAAGGAAGAACTAAAATTAATGGTCAGAAAAAGGGAATTAAGAGTACTGGTAGGAACAGATTCAGCTAGTGAAGGGTTGAATTTGCAAACACTGGGTTCTTTAATTAACATTGACTTGCCATGGAATCCGACAAGGTTGGAGCAGAGAAAGGGAAGAATACAGAGAATCGGTCAAATAAATGATACGGTATATATATATAACATGAGATATAAAGATTCTGTTGAAGACAGAGTACATAATCTATTATCTTCAAGACTGCAGAACATTTATAATGTATTTGGTCAATTACCGGATGTTCTTGAAGATGTGTGGATTGAGATTGCTATTGGAGAAAAAGAGAAAGCGCTTGAAATTATTGAAAACGTACCAGAGAAGCATCCTTTTGAAAACAGATACAATATGGGTGTACATCATATTGACTGGGAAAGCTGTACAAAAGTATTGGATAGAAAGGAAAAGAGAAGGTATTTAGAAGAAGGATGGTAACTTACGATATCAACCATTACTCTTATCCTTATAAGGGACCAAGTCGAAGAGCTACCTGGCTGCAGTGGGGAAATGTGCTTTATAAAAGAAGGATACCCACTGCATAAACCAGCGGGTATCAGTTTGTGTTCCTTGATCAGTTATGACTGAGAAACTATATTGCAAGGACTAATTCTCTTCTTGGGAATGAACCTTGCAAATGCCCTTTGACAACTTATTGTTATTTAACGTTAATCAACATCATTTAAACATTGCATTCATAAGCCTCCTTCAAAAGGCATATATATACACTATGCACGGTATTTTATCAAGCATGTGAAGTATTTGAAGGGGGTAAATCCAAGTTGAAGGATTATATTGAGGAAAGAGCGATTGAATTGGCAGGTTATATTGTTGAAAAGAACACAACTGTTAGATCAGCAGCAAAAAAATATGGTATAAGCAAAAGTACGGTACATAAGGATGTAACTGAAAGGCTGGAAAAAATCAGGCCTGAACTTGCGAATGATGTAAGAAAGGTTCTTGAGGAAAATAAAGCTGAAAGGCACATAAGAGGTGGGGAAGCCACAAAAGCAAAATACAGAAACAAGTCATCAAAAGCAGTATAGTTGACAGGCTATGACTATTCAGGTACCCCACATATTTATATTGAAGAAATACCTTTCTGAAATACATAGCGAAGAGTACACAGAGGTTGATTCTGAAGCAAACATAGTGTCAAATCATTGTTTGAGTTGAATGCATTCCCGTTATATTTTTAAGCATTCAGCGAGTTTGAATTGACATGTAAGGCTGAACATACATCCACTTGAACTTGTAGCGTTCATTTCATGAAAATATTCTTCGAGCTAAGGGGGCTGTGAATACTAACGATAGTTACTATCCCCATGTTGATTTTTTAGGAAAAATGTTGCATAATCATATTAAATATTATAATATTGTTATAGTGTATGATAGTTGGTTAGAGAGAGTTTTTGGAGATTTTGCAATGTTGGATTAAAATAATGCAAAGGGGATGTATTAGATTGGGCTTTGGGTTGGATATAGCGATAGATCTGGGTACGGCTACGGTGCTTGTTTACATAAAAGGAAAAGGAATAGTATTACAGGAACCATCTGTTGTTGCACTTGACAAAGAAACAAACAAAATGCTTGCAGTTGGTGAAGAAGCGAGACGAATGCTTGGCAGGACACCAGGTAATATAATAGCATTAAGGCCGTTAAGAGAGGGCGTAATATCGGATTACAATATTACCGAAAGAATGCTTAAATATTTCATAAAGAAGGTTTGTAAAAGCAGTTTAAGGCTTTTTAAACCAAGAATTATGGTATGTGTACCGAGCGGGGTGACCGAGGTTGAAAGAAGAGCGGTTGTAGATGCTGCGATGCAGGCTGGAGCGAGAAAAACCTATCTTATAGAAGAACCTATAGCTGCTGCAATAGGAGCAGGTATTGATATATCAAAAGCTTGTGGAAGTATGGTTGTTGATGTCGGAGGTGGTACTACCGATATAGCAGTAATGTCACTTGGTGGTACCGTAGTAAGTGCTTCTATTAAAATAGCAGGAGATAAGATGGATGAAGCAATAGTAAGGCACATGAGGAAAAAACACAATGTTATGATTGGAGAACGTACCGCTGAAGACCTTAAAGTAAACATAGGTACGGTATATCCCAGGGTTAAGGAAGTATCAATGGATATAAGGGGAAGAAATCTTGTATCCGGACTTCCCAAAACCCTGACGATTACATCCAGTGAAATTATGGAGGCATTGGATGAACCTGTTGCAAGCATCGTTGAGGCAGTATTTAATGTGCTTGAGCGAACCCCACCAGAGCTTGCATCAGATATTGGAGACAGAGGTATTGTTATGACGGGGGGAGGAAGCCTTGTTTATGGATTGGACAAGCTTCTTCAGGAAAGGACAGGAATAAATGTAATAATAGCGGATGATGCAGTGTCATGTGTTGCACTTGGAACGGGTGAGGCACTTGAAAATATTGAGACAATTGAACAAATTGTAACTGAAGATAGAAGAATCAGAAGATAGATTTCAGTTTTTACATATTCAGAGGCAAGCTATATTAATTTCATGGTGTTTTTACGCCACATTGCAGGAATCCCTTTCTGAAATAGATAGCGAAGAACACGCAGAGGCTGAATATACAGCCTCTTGATGTACGCAGCGTTTTTTCAGAAAATCATTTCTTCAAGTATGGACACCAATAAAAGCTAATTATATGATATATTTTTCCGATAAACATACTGAAGGTATATTACAATGAGAATAGGGAGAATATTTATTAATGATAAGAGGGCTTTATACCTCCGGATGGAGTATGATGGCAATTGAAAAAAAGATGGACGTTATTTCAAATAATTTAGCGAATGTTAATACAGTGGGTTATAAGAAAGACGACGTTGTACTTGAGAGTTTTCCGGAGGAACTTACAAGGCGTATTAAAGATACGCATAGTGTTTTAAACCCGACAGGAATAATTGGAAATATGGAGCAAGGATTTGATGTAGGTGAAATATTCACTTATTATAGCGAGGGTAAGTTTTTAAAGACCGGAAATGATTTAAATCTGGCGATTAAAGACAGTGAAGAAGCGTTTTTTACTGTTGCCGTTCCTGATGAGGATGGAAACTATATGGAATGCTGTACTCGTGATGGTTCGTTTTTACTAAATTCTGAAGGAGTACTTGTTACAAGGGAAGGATATGAAGTAATAGGTGTAAATGGCCCAATTGTTTTAAACGGGGAAAGATTCATGATTGAAAATGATGGAACAGTGCTGCAGGAAAATAATATTATCGGGAGTCTTTTAATAAAACAATTTGATAATGTTTCAACTCTAAGAAAATTTAAAGAAAATCTTGTGGTAGAAACAGCGGAAACAAATGAAATTGAATTTAACGGAAAAGTAATTCAAGGATACCTTGAACAATCAAATGTGAACACAATAAATGAAATGGTAGACATTATTACTGTTATGCGTGCATATGAAGCCAATCAGAAGTGTTTGCAGATACAGGATTCAACACTTGAAAAAGTAGTTAACGAAGTTGGGGTTGTTCGTTAAAATATAAATTTAAAGGGGAGCTAACAAAAATGATGAGGTCATTATGGACTGCTGCATCAGGTATGATTGCACAACAGCTTAATGTAGATGTAATTTCAAATAATCTTGCAAATGTAAACACGGTTTCATATAAGAAAGAAAGAGCGGAATTCAAGGATCTTCTTTATGAAACACTGGACAGGGCTTATATGCTTAATGACGAAGGGAGGCCTGTCAATCTTCAGGTTGGACATGGAGCTGTTTTATCGGCAGTTATTAAAAATTTTGAAAATGGAGCTTTTGAAAAAACAGATAATCCGCTGGATTTTGCAATAGATGGAAATGCATTTTTCATGATATTGGGACCTAATGATAATATTATGTACACAAGAGATGGAAGTTTTAAAGTCAGTGTTGTTGAGAACGGAAAAATGCTTACTACCTCTGAAGGTTATCCTGTCCTTGATGATTTAGGCCAGAAAATTATATTTGATGTTGATATAAAAAAACTCAATTTATCGGAATCAGGTGAGTTCAGCTATGAGGATGAAGACGGAAAAACAGTTCCATTAGGCCAAAGGCTTGGACTTGTCAAATTTGAAAACAGAAACGGATTGCTTAATACCGGAAAAAACCTGTATGAAGAGACAAGTGCTTCAGGGAATGCAATAATGGACCAGGAATCCGGTGAAAAAAGTATTATTTATCAAAAATATCTGGAAGCTTCCAATGTACAAATTGTAGAAGAAATGGTAAAGTTGATTTCAGCACAAAGGGCATATGAAATAAACTCAAAAGCTATTATATCTTCTGACGAAATGCTTGGAATGGCCAATAATTTAAGAAGATAACCAATTAGTTTCGTAAAAAACTTATTTTGATTGCTTTGATGTTGATTTAAATAAATAGTTTTTAAATACAGGAGTGGTAAATATGACAGTAAACAATATAAGTCTTGAAAATATAAAACCTTTAAATAATGCAAATAACTCGGAAATTGTAAGGAAAAACAGTTTGGATGATAATTTTGAAGAAAAACTGAAAAAAGCTGTAAATAAAAATGATGAGAATGAACTTAAAATTGTTTGTAAACAGTTTGAAGCGATTATGCTAGGTATTTTATATAAACAAATGAAAGCTACTATTATAAAGTCGGAACTTATCCCCAAAAGTGCCGGAAATGAAATATTTGAATCAATGATGGATGATGAACTTATGAGTGAAGCTGCCCAAAGAGGTGGAACAGGTTTATCCGACACCATTTATGAGCAGCTTTCATCGAGAAGTGGTATTAAATTTCGTTAAAATCCTTATATAATAAGCTTGGCTGAATACTTTTATTATTTTGATATTTATCACTGCTGTATTTTAAATACTTTCCTTTAATTGAATGATAGTATATCTGACATATTTCAACCATTGAGTAAATTCTTATAGGCTGAATGGAATGTATTTCAAGGGTCCAGTAACCATTGAAACCGACATCACCGAATCCTGCCGTAACGTGTATAAAAAGACCGAGTCTTCCTATAGATGAACGCCCTTCCAGCATAGGGACATAATTATCTGTCCTGGTATACTCATATGTCCTTCCAAGATAAAGTTTTCCAGGTTCAAGTATAAGTCCGCTTTCAGGAATAATTATAATCTTTGTCTTGTTTATTCTTTTCATGTCAAGAATGCCTTCTTCATAAACAAGGAGTTCATCATGAAGTCTGAGGTTGTAACTGTTGGAGTTTAAGAATTTTTCATCAAATGGTTCTATTATTATATCTTTCCCTATTCTTTTTTTTATTTCAAGTCCTGATAATATCATTTTAACATGTATCCCCTCTCTATAATTAAATTATAAATATTATTAAATAGTAATACAACAATTATAACACATATAAAATATTATTCGTCACATAAAATCAGTAACTATTCACGTACCCAACGATTCATATTGAAGAAATACCTTTCTGAAATAGATAGCGAAGGGCACGCAGAGGCTGTTTTTGAAGCAAATATAAGGTCAAATTACTGTTTGAGATGAATGCTTTCCAGTTATATTAATTGAAGCATTCAGCGAGTTTGATTTGACTTGTAAGGTTGAATATACAGCCTCTTGATGACCGCAGCGTTTTTTCAGAAAGGTATTTCTTCAATTGGTATATAAGGGGGTACTTGAACAGTTACCATAAAATCAAAACATAAAACAATAAAAAAGTACAAGACATATTGACTCATATATATTACAATGTTATCATTAATTGGATTAAGTCAACTTTGACAAATGGTTTTAGTATTATATAAGGAAGATAATTATATTTAATTACACTAAGGGGATTGACATAAATGCAAGGAAGAAAAAAAATACTTGTAAGTGATATGAAAAATGGAGAATCAGGTACTGTTGTAGATATATTTGGGGGAATAGGAATGGTTTCAAGGCTTGAATCGCTTGGTGTCAGAAGAGGGGTAAAAATTCTGAAAAGAAGTGCCCTGATAGCCAGAGGCCCGATTGTTATAGATATACTTGGAGCTGAAATTGCAATGGGACATGGAATGGCGTCGAGAATATTTGTAGAGGTTACAGGAGCATGAGAATACTTCTTACAGGAAACCCTAATGTAGGTAAAAGCGCAATATTTTCACAACTTACCGGTATAAGCGTTACTACTTCCAATTATCCCGGAACAACAGTACAATATACAAAAGGTTATATGACATATGACAATATTCGTCATGAAATAATTGATGTACCGGGGACATATAGACTTGATCCTGATACAGAAGCGGAAAAGGTTGCAGTGGATATGATAAAATCAGGCGATATACTGGTCAATGTCGTTGATACAACAAATCTGGAGAGAAATCTCGATCTTTCACTGCAATTGATGGAATATGGAAAACCGATTGTTATTGCATTAAACATGTGGGATGATGCAAAACATAAGGGTATTGCCGTAGATGCAGAAAAACTCAGTAAACTTTTGAATATACCTGTTGTTCAAACCAATGGTTTGACAGGTGAAGGTCTTAAAGAGCTGCAAAAGGAATGTGTTAAAGCTAAGGTTCCAGTAAAGCCTGATTTAACTAAAGAACAACGTTGGGAAAAAATAGGCAGGATTACCTCTATAGTACAAAATTTATCTTACAGGCATCATACGTTTATTGAAAGATTACAAAATATTACAATACATCCAATAGTAGGGTTTCCCATTGCGATATTAACCCTTTACCTGATTTTCCGTATAATTATTCTGGTGGGAGAATTCCTTGTAGAACATATATTAAAGGTTTTTGAGATAGTGTATGTTCCGGTTATTTTATGGATAAGTGGTATTATAGGAAGGGATAGTATTTTGCACTCCATATTAATAGGTGAAATTGAAGGCCGGACAATTGACTTTGAAGGTGCAATGGGAGTACTTACCACAGGTGTCTTTGTAACATTTGGTATTGTATTGCCTTATATTATATTATTCTATATTGTTTTTGGATTTCTTGAGGATCTTGGATATCTGCCGCGTGTTGCGATAATATTTGACCGGGTTTTACACAGAATAGGGCTTCATGGCTATTCGGTAATACCTATGATGCTGGCTTTTGGATGTAATGTACCAGGTATTCTGGCAGTTAGAAATCTTGAAACAAGGAGAGAAAGATTTATAACTGCTGTAATAACATGTATAACAATACCATGTATGGCTCAGACTGCTTTGATAATACGTGCTGCAGGAAAACAGGGAGGTATTTATCTTGCTCTTGTTTTTAGTACTCTGGCTACCGTATGGGCAGTACTTGGAATGTTCCTGAAATGGAATGTCAGAGGAAATACACCAACGTTGCTGATGGAAGTTCCGCCATACAGGCTTCCCAGTGTAAAAATTCAATTGAAAAAACTCAGAATGAGAGTTGTATGCTTTTTTAAAGAAGCCATACCGTATGTATTTGGCGGAATATTTATCATAAATGTATTACATGTTGCTGGGGTTATAAAATTTCTGGGTAGAATTTTTTCACCCGTTATAAAAGGGGTGTTCGGACTTCCGGAAGAAACCGTATCAGCATTGATAATAGGGATATTGAGAAAGGATGCTGCAATAGCTCTCCTTGAACCCCTGGAACTTGACAGCAGGCAAATGATAGTTTCTGTACTTATACTTATACTTTATTTTCCATGTGTTGCAACATTTACAGTTCTTTTTAAGGAACTTGGCCTTAGGGATACATTTAAGGCAGTATTGGTAATGTTTATAACCACATTTATAACAGGTGCCTTTATTAATCTTATGCTGGGTAAAATATATGACCCTGCAAGTTTGATAGTTGTTGAAATAATGATAATATTTATATGTGCCATGGTGGTACCTCAAACTTCACATGGTAAAAGTCAGTGAAAACTTGAAAATCATTGTGTAATAATATATTATTATGTAAGGATATTTCTATAAAATATTTATTATTATGGGTACTTGAAAACGATAGGGGGTATTTGTATGAATAATGTTCCAATAGTAAAATTAGGTATTGTGGCGGTTAGTAGAGACTGTTTTCCCGTAGAACTGAGTGAAAACAGAAGGAATGCTGTTGTAAAAGCTTGCACCGATAAAGGTATATCTGTAGAAGAAATTAAAACAACAGTTGAGAATGAAAAGGACGTCCTTAAGGCACTTGATGAAGTAAAAAAATCAGGTGTTAATGCTCTTGTAGTTTATCTTGGGAATTTTGGGCCTGAGGGTCCCGAAACAATGCTTGCACAGAAATTTGCAGGACCATGCATGTTTGCCGCAGCGGCTGAGGAATCGGGGGAAAATCTTATAGACGGTCGTGGAGATGCATACTGTGGTATGTTAAGTGCATCATATAACCTTGCCTTAAGAAGTGTAAATGTGTATATACCTGAGTATCCAGTCGGTACGGCTGATGAAACAGCTGATATGATAAATGATTTTAAAAATATTGCAAGGATATTATTAGGTTTGAAGAAATTAAAGATCTTTGGTTTTGGTCCAAGGCCATATGATTTCTTTGCATGTAATAGTCCTATTAAACCGCTGTTTGATCTTGGAATAGAAGTAATGGAAAATTCAGAGCTTGACTTGTTTGAAGCTTTTAACAAACACGAGAATGATTCAAGAATACCAGGTGTAGTAAAGGAAATGGAAGAAGAACTTAAAGACGGAAACAGTTATCCGGAAGTTCTCCCAAAGCTTGCACAGTATGAGCTTACACTTTCCGACTGGATGGAAGATAATCTGGGAGCCAGTGAATATGGAATATTTGCGAATAAGTGCTGGCCTGCATTTCAAACCCAGTTTGGATTTGTACCATGTTATGTAAATTCAAGGTTTGCTTCAAGAGGGATACCTATTTCATGTGAGACAGATATGTACGGAACATTGAGTGAATACATGGCAACCTGTGCAACGGATTTACCTGCGACACTACTCGATATAAACAATACGGTACCTTATGATATGTATAAGGATAAGGCTAATAGAAAAACTATAAAGGATTACAAAGCCAATGATCTGTTTATGGGATTTCACTGTGGAAATACATCCTTGAGCTTGATGAAAAATGCGTCCATGAAATATCAGCTTATTATGCGAAGATTGCTTGAGCCTGACAGTGAACCGAATATAACAAGAGGAACACTGGAAGGCACTATAAGGCCAGGTAATATTACGTTATTCAGACTGCAAAGTACTGTTGGTTGTAAACTCAAGAGTTATGTAGCTCAGGGTGAGGTTCTTGATATGGATCCTAAATCGTTTGGTTCAATAGGGGTTTTTGCTGTTAAAGAAATGGCGAGGTTTTATAGGCATGTAATGATCGAGAATAATTTTCCACATCATACATCAGTTGCATTTAAACATGCAGGCAAAGCATTATTTGGAGCACTAAAAATGTTAAATATAACATATATAGGGTATAACAGGCCGGAAGGTTTACCATATCCTGATGAAAATCCTTTTTATTGTACTTGATTTTAAAATTGGTTTCTGTTAAAATGATAAATCATGTCGTACAGGAAATTTAATTAAGTGTATGGCATTGAGATTATATAGTGGCGGTGTAGCTCAGGGGCAAGAGCATGCGGTTCATACCCGCAGTGTCGTTGGTTCAATTCCAACCGCCGCTACCACTATTTTTCAAATGTGTTGTTGTTTCTGGAAGATTACCAGCAAGAACAACTTTGGTACATCCGGTTTTCATTATATCGTCCTTTCCTGAATTATTAATAATAGTATTGATCGAGTTTAACCTTTCTTTTGTACCGGCTTGAAAACCATAAAACCAAAGGGAGGTATACGTAGACACAGAGAAAATGGCCTTCCATGAAACGGAATATTATCTGAATTAATACCGCCCATATTTCCAAAATTACTTCCTCCATATATATGGGAATCACTGTTTATTAATTCTGAATAAAAACAATTAAAAGGGACTCCTATACGGTAACTGTCATATGAAACAGGAGTGAAATTACAGATAAATAAAAGTATATTACTATTTTTGTCCCTTCGTATAAATGAGATAATGCTGTGCTGATTGTCATTACAGTGTATCCATTCAAACCCATTATAACTTGTATCAAGTTCATAAAAGGCTTTTTCTGATTTATATAACCCGTTTAAATCATGTATATATTGCTTTAAGTTTCTGTGCATTTCATAATCAAGAAGATGCCAGTCAAGGCTTTTTTGATAGTCCCATTCAATAAACTGGCCGAATTCTCCACCCATATACAGCAGTTTCTTTCCCGGATGAGCGTACATATAGCCATAGGCTACACGAAGTCCAGCAAACTTCTGCCAGTAATCTCCCGGCATTTTGGAAATCATTGAACACTTGCCATGGACTACTTCATCGTGTGAAAGTACAAGTATAAAATTTTCCGAAAAAGAATATATCATTGAAAAGGTAAGGTCATTGTGGTGATATTTTCTATAAATTGGGTCCTTGCTTACATACCTTAAAAAATCATTCATCCATCCCATATTCCATTTAAAAGAGAACCCAAGTCCTCCATCATGAGGAGGTTTTGTAACAAGTGCCCAGGAAGTTGATTCTTCCGCTATCATCATTATTCCCGGGAAATATTTATATACGGTTGTATTAAGTTGTCTTAAAAACTCAATAGCTTCAACGTTTTCCTTACCTCCCCATTTATTTGGTATCCAATCCCCATCCTTTCTTCCGTAATCAAGATAAAGCATGGATGCAACTGCATCAACCCGTAATCCGTCAATATGATATTTTTCAAACCAGAAAACAGCATTTGATATGAGAAAATTTCTCACTTCATGTCTACCATAATTAAAAACATGAGTTCCCCAGTCAGGATGTTCACCCTGCCTTCTGTCCCAGTGTTCATAAAGGGCACTCCCGTCAAATCTTGCAAGTCCATGGCCATCCTTCGGAAAATGTCCGGGTACCCAATCCATTATTACACCTATTCCCTCTTGGTGAAACCTATCAATTAAATACATGAAATCTTCAGGGGTTCCATATCTGCTTGTAACCGAATAATAGCCTGTTATCTGATATCCCCATGAACCATCAAACGGATGCTCACACAAAGGCATGAATTCAACATGTGTATAACCCATATTGTTTACATAACCAACAAGTTTTTCAGCAAGTTCTCTATATGTGAGAAACCTGTTGTCTTCTTCAATTACCCTTGCCCACGACCCTAAATGGACTTCATAAATTGAAATAGGCTTGTCAAAGGGATTACAGGAATTCCTTTGAGAAATCCATTCACTGTCCTTCCATTTATAACTGCCAAAGTCGTATACAATTGATGCAGTTCCGGGACGAAGTTCCGAATAAAATGCATATGGATCGGATTTAATATATAATTCACCGTTATAAGTTTTAATTTCATATTTATACAGGTCCCCTTTACTAATTCCCGGTATGAATATTTCCCAGACTCCTGAATTTCCAAGGCATCTCATTTGATGTCTTCTTCCATCCCAGATGTTAAAGTTTCCTATAACACTTACACGTCTTGCAGAAGGTGCCCATACGTCAAATAAAGCACCTTCAATACCATTTATTTTGATTATATGTGCACCAAGTTTATTGTATATTCTATGATGACTGCCTTCATTAAAAAGATACAGGTCATAATCCGAGAGTACAGGTAAGAAGGAGTAAGGGTCATACGTAGAATACGAACTTCCCGAATAAAAAGAAAACTCAAGCATATATGGAAATACGGCATCTTTGTCATATATTACCACCTCAAAAAAGCCATTTTCATGAATTCTCTTCATTTCATATGTTTCATTACAATGAGGTTCTATAACGGTTACTTTTTTGGCATTAGGGCATAAAACGCGTACAGCAACGGATTTTTTTATTTGGCCATTTAAATTATATAAAACTGGATGCATCCCAAGAACACAGAACGGATCACTGTGCTCACCATTTAATATACTATATGCATCTTTTAAATTTGCAGTAGTATCCATAAATAATATGATTATCTCTTTAATTTAATCATATACATATTTTTTTTATTTTATGGAGCTTCCTACGTTTTCATATATATTATCCAAAGAATACCCTGCATTTTGTACGGCATCCTGGATGACCGGCTGCTAAGGAATATCGGAAAATAACCGCTTCAAAAATGGGAAGTTATTGTTTTGTCATTCCTAAGTGCTACTCCGGATACCGTATCAAAGGAAATATTGCATTTTATAGAGGAAATACATTTTTTAGATACTCTTTCCGTGGTGTACGGTATACATGGAAATCGGAATCTATAGTTGCAATTTCCTTGATATTTGTTTTGACTGCATAAACCATAAGGGTTGCATCAGCAAGGTCCATAGGGACATCTGAATAGTTCCTGATAAGATTAATCAGTTCGGATACTGATTCCTGGCTTTGGTCGGCAATTTTTATGCCTCCTCTTTCTATCCACAACAAAAATTTCTCTTGAATATCCGGTCTGCCAAATTCATACATGACTTCCGTAATCACCGGCCAGGTAGTTATTAAGCAGCCTGAAAATGACTTTATAAACTCCAATGCCTTTTTGTGGTATTTATCCTTTTTCCTATACAATGCGATTATCGGGCCTGCATCAATAAGAATGTTTCTCATTTATCTGCCTCCTTATTCTCTGCTTGTAGTTGACAGAACCAACGGTAATATCGCTTTCATCACATCCAAACAGTTCCCTGCCTACTTCATAAGGAGTCTTGCTGTTTTCTCTTATATACTGAACTATAGCCGTTTTAACTATTTCAGATTTTGTTGTGCACTTCTTCTCTGATATTACTTCCAACTCACGTTCCAGGTTTTCGGGCAATCTCACTGTAAGCATAAAAACACCTCCTGTAATACATTGTATTACGATATGTCTTGCATGTCAACAACAATCCCCAAGCACTGTTGATGTGTTTATATGCGAATTTTTTTATTTCATGGAACTTCCTACGTTTTCATATATATCATCCAAAGAATACCCGGCATTTCGAAGAGGCGTAACTACATTTACTTCAATATCAGGCACAAAGGAACATAAGCCTTTTATATGGCCTTCAATTGTATATTTACCAAGTGAAGCAGGAATCAGAACTGATTCACCCATTTTTACGGGGAACTTCCCTGAATCACAGATAATATTTCCGTTTCCTTCGAGAAACGTATATATGTAAAAACGGCTGCCATCAGCATTATCGTCTAGTTGTCCATCTATTTCAACTAATTCAATACAAAAATATCTATTAGCCACAAGAAATGTTTTTTTAGCATTACCCATATCAATTTTAAGTCCCCTATACTTTTCCTTCCTGTTCGTGTTATTAAAATCGATTACATCAAGAGCCTTTTCAATATGAAGCGGTCTCTTATTTCCATAAGTGTCAGTCCTGTTATAATCATAAACCCTGTAAGTTGTATTGGAGTTTTGTTGTACTTCAGCAAGAATTATTCCACTGCCTATGGCATGCAGGAGCCCTGCAGGTATGTCAATAATGTCACCTTCAGATACACTTACATATTTTAAGCAGTCCTCAATCCTGTTTTGTTCAACAGCATATCGAAAATCCTCACGCGTAATACCGGGAACTACATCATATATAAGTTTTGAACCTGGCTTTGCAGAAATAATATACCATGCTTCATTTTTACCGTACTCTCCGTTTTCATGTTTAAAAGCATAATTATCATCAGGATGTACCTGAACTGAAAGATCATTATTGGCATCTATCAATTTAACCAGTAGTGGAAACTTTTTAAGGTCATTTCCAGGTAGTTTATTTCCAACAATGTCTATGCCAAATTTCTTTATTACTTCAGGAAGTAGAATTCCTTGAAGATTACCGTTTGAAATAATACTTGTACCGTCAGGATGACAGGATATTTCCCAGCTTTCGGCAACTATTCCGTCAGGCAGAACTTTACCGTATTTTTCAAGATTACGCCCACCCCAGATATAGTCTTTATATACCGGCTTAAATTTAAAAGGATAAAACATATAGGACCTCCCGTATAATAAAATACCAGCAGAATCAGTTTACTATAATAAAAAAATAAATTCAACAAGGACTATATTTTTCGATTGGTATATAAGGGGGCCTGAACAGTCACATTCAACATAAAAACAACAATTTTAAATTATAGAAATGTATTTACAAATTTAAATAAATAAGTTACAATATATAACAGATATTAAGAAATTTGATGGGAGTGATTATTGTGTTTTTACAGGTGGATTGGTCAAAAGCACTTCACGTACTGCTAAATATAATACTGGTTTCGATCCCTGAAGAGATATTTCTTGTAGTATTTACTCTTATCCTTTTGAATCAGTTTGATTATTTGCAATCAAAAGTTGACGGTGAGAATCGATTAAAGAAAATTGATATTTACAGGATTTCTTTAATAGTGGTAACAGTTGCTGTAATTACTAATATTTTAAGGTTTTACTTTTTTGTTGATGCAAGTATGATATTTATTATTTCAATAATAATGTTATTTTTATTGATTCTTATAACATATAAATTGTATTTTTTATTTAAGGATATTTTAAAAGTTCTTTTATTTACTGTTATTAGTTGCATTGTAATTTTAGTAGTAGAATCCTTGTATATTCCAATAATTTTACTTTTACTTAATAAAACCATTGAAGAAATTAATAACTCCATATTATTGAATTTTATGGTTACAATACCGGGAAGAGTTTTAGAAATAATAATTATTGCTTATATAATTACAAAAAAAGCATCATTCTTCAATAATAGAATTTTTAGAACTATACTTGAAAGCAAGAAACTTTTATTGACATCAATAATATATCTTATCTTTAACATTTCAATGCTTTTAATAATCCTTGAATTAGTATTTTTTGATAGGACAATTGCAGCAGAAAATATATTTATGCAAATGCTGGCAACAGTTTTGGGTTTGGTTGTACCTGTGTTAAATATTTTTATATATTTCAGTATTATATACCATAACAAATCCAAAGAGCTTAATAGGACATATGAAATAAGCAGCAATGTTAATATGGTTTTAAGCGATATAAGGAGACTTACAAAAGTAAAGCAGTATGATAAAATACTCCCACTAATAATTGAATTGGAGGAGAACATTAGTAATGTTCACTCTAAATATATGAAGGGAAAGTGATATTATGAAAAAAGTATTGTTATTTTCCGCATCAGTGGTTGCATTAATTGCAAGTGTTATTGCAAGTACTGCATCAATTTTTTGGGTATATCAGCCGAGAACACCAAAAAGCCTCAGGTAATGCATTTGGATAAAAGTTTTTTAAAAAATTGAAACTGTAATTTGATGTATAATATTAGTTATAATCGGGTATTTCCCGTTTTTTTTTGATAAAAAATGGGAAATACCTGTTCACATATCCCCACACTGTGATTATTGTCAAATAATAATATATTACGTTTGTCGTGATGTAAGGTAACTATTCGCGTTACCATTCACAGCCCCCCTCTTAGCTTGAAGAGCCCTTTTCATCTACATCAAAAATTTTATCTTGAAATTTGCAAATCGGTATGATACAATCCGTTTTAGAATCCTTGTCATGTACTTATTGATACATGGCCTTATGTCCGGGAGGAGGTGAAGCTTGGTGCAAAGAGATTATGAAGTTATGTATATTATTGACCCTGAACTCGATGAGGAAGGAACATCTGAAATTATCAGCAGGTTCAAGGCTCTTGTAGAGAAATCTGCTGAGGTAGTAGCTATAGATGAATGGGGAAAAAGAAGGCTTGCATATCCGATTAATTTTAAAAATGAAGGTTATTATGTACTCATGAATTTTAGATCAGAACCTGATTTTCCGCGTGAACTTGAAAGAAATTTCAAAATATCGGATAGTATAATAAAAAGTATGATAATTAAAGTAGAAAAAAAGAGTTAAAAATAAAATCAATTAATAAGGTGATATTATGAATAAGGCTATATTAATGGGAAGGCTGACGAAAGACCCGGAAATGAGATATACTGCAACAAATAATGTACCACTTTGCAATTTTACTCTTGCAATAGACAGGCGTTTCCAGAAGTCAGGTACAGAAAAACAAACAGACTTTATACCAATTGTGGCGTGGAGAAATCTGGCCGAGTTTTGTTCCAAGTATTTTCAAAAGGGTTTGAAAGTTGTTATAGTCGGAAGCATACAAACAAGAAACTACGATGATAATGAGGGTAAAAGGCACTATTTTACGGAAGTAATTGCTGATGAAGCATATTTTGCTGAAAGTAAAAGAAATGCTCAAAGTGATGGGGATGATATACCAGCACAGGATTCCGGTAATGTAAATAATGAATCCAAATCAGATAGTGATACGGATAATAATGATTCGCAGCAGGGTGATGGATTTTATGAAGTTGCTGGAGGAGACGATCTTCCATTTTAATTTAAAAAGAAGTTAAAAATTATAAGATACACATGTTATGTAAGGAAAGGAGGGCTAGGATTATGGCAAACCATAAAAAAGACAGGGGAAACAGGGACGACTATGATAAAAAGATAAGAAGGATAAGAAAAAAGGTATGTTCATTCTGTGCCGATAAGGCAGAAAAAATAAATTATAAGGAAACAGCAAAACTAAAGAAATTTATATCTGAAAGAGGTAAGATTTTACCAAGAAGAATTTCAGGGAATTGTGCTAAACACCAGAGGCAACTTACTATTGCCATAAAGAGGGCAAGATATATTGCACTTTTACCTTATACAAGTGATTGAAGGAAATATTGATATTGCTGAAAGGGTAATGTCCACACTCTTGTTATTCACATAATAACTCAGAAAATAAAATGTAATTCCTAAATAAAAGAAACCGGGTTTATGAAATCCGGTCTCTGTTTTTTGTAATTTAAATGGTTGTAAAATGGAGGAATTATGAAAAGTATTGGATTTCTTGGACCGGAAGGGACGTTTTCTCAGGAAGCGTTGGAAAAACATGCTAAAGGGATTAATCACAAGGCATGTAAATATAAGGCTATACCTGATATGCTTTTTGACGTGTGCAAGGGCCTTATCGAAGAGGCTGTTGTACCTATAGAGAATTCACTTGAGGGTGCTGTTAATGTAACACTTGATTTAATGGCATTTGAAGTTGATTTAAAAATAAAAGGGGAGCTTATTATATCAGTTAGACAGAATTTGCTTGTGAAAAAAGGTACAAAAAAGGATGAGATTAAGTGTATTTTGTCTCATCCTCAATCAATAGCACAGTGTAGAAAATACACAGAGTCAAAGTTCCCGGGTATTGAAGTAAGGCCTTACATAAGCACTGCTGCAGCGGCAGAACAAACAGCAGAATCATGTGGAGATATTGCTTCTATTGGCTCGCTGATTGCAGCAGATATTTATGGACTTGAAATATTTGAACGTGATATACATGATGAAAAAAATAATGTAACAAGATTTGTAGTATTATCAGGTTACCATTCGCAAAAAACAGGAAGAGATAAAACTTCAATAGTTTTTTCAACTGAAGATAAACCGGGCAGCCTATATAGAATTCTTGACATATTCAATTTATGGGATATAAACATGACTAAAATTGAATCCAGGCCTGTAAAGAAGAATCTGGGAAGGTATATATTCTTTGTTGATATAATAGGGCACATAGATGATGAGAATGTACGTGATGCTCTTACAATGGTTCAAAGAAAAACTACGTTTTATAAGTTTCTGGGTTCGTATCCAAGATATGACAACATATGAGATTGAGATACGAGTAGTTAACATATTTACAGAATAGCAGGCAATATGATATAATAGGATTAAATTGGTAAATATAAATGGAGATGGTAGCAGTGGCGTATTATGAGAACAATATAGATATTACTAGAAATATTAAAATAATAGAATTACTTAAAAGTGAACTAATGACGGATATGGCACTTCTGTTTAAATCACTTGTAAACGGTATGAAAGAAGAGGTGCATGAATCAGTTTCTGAGTCTCTTTCAAATATAATACTGTCAAGTTATATACTTGGAAGGCGTCTTGGTATAAACTATAGTGTTATTGAAAAGAAAATAACAAATAAGATTAAACTTGGTTTGATAGATAACCATGATGTTGAAAAATATTATGGAGATATTTCAGAGTTGTCAAAACATTTTGAATACTCCAAAAGGAAATGGAATGAGTTTTGATGAACAGAAAAAAATTTGGGATTTTTATGCCGAAAACCAATTTTTACATATGGATAATATTTATCTTTGCAGCTGTTATGATATTTTTAAGATGGCAGCTTGCAATACCGTCATTTATTATCCTGGCTGTACTTATATATCATAATATTGATTCCAATATTAAAAGGCAAAAAGTAATAACAAAATATATAGAAAACTTTATATTTAATGTTAACTCTAAAAAAGAAACAAGGAATGCTCTTTTAAATTTCCCTATACCTCTTGTAATTATGGAGCTTGACGGTACAATAATATGGTATAATTTATCATTGAAAAAAATCTTTAACAGGGATGAACATTTAAACAAAACACTTGGTTCATTTGTAGATGGTATGAATACAGATGAAATGAAAGAAAAGAAATTGGCAATATCAGAACAGATAGTGATTAATAAAAGGCATTATAATATGATTGGCAATTTTATAAAAATTGAAGCAAAACATAACATAACAGAGTATATATTGGTTTTTTATTTTATTGATAATACTGATTTAATTGAAATAAAAAATAAATATGAAAACGAACAGATAATAACCGGGATTATTGTAATAGATAACTACGATGATCTTATGCAAAGTATGGATGAAAGTATCCGTTCGCATTTGCTGGCGGAAATAAGTAAAAGAATTTTACAATGGTCTGAGTTCACAGGGGGTATAATTAAGAAATTTGAGCGTGACAGGTATTTGTTTATATTTGAAAAGCAATACCTGAAAACGATACAGGAAAATAAATTTAGCATACTCGACAGCGTCAAGGAAATAGAAATGGATAACAAAATACCTGTTACTTTAAGTATAGGATTGGGCATAAACGCTGATAATCTGGCTGAAAGTTTTTCTTATGCATCTGCAGCTATTGATATAGCACTTGGAAGAGGAGGCGATCAGGCAGTATTAAAAGACAGGGGGAATTTCAACTTCTTTGGAGGTAAGACAAGAGAGCTTGAAAAAAGGACAAGGGTAAAGGCAAGAGTTATGGCATATGCTTTAAGGGAGCTTATTGATCATTCTTCAGATGTTTTGATAATGGGACATGAAAATGCAGATCTTGATTTAATTGGTTCGGCATTAGGAATTTACAGGATAGCTAAAGTAAGAGGTAAAAAGGCATATATAACACTTAAAAGTTCAAATATGACTATTGAACCTTTTATGGAAATAATCAAAAACAGTCAGCAATACGAGAATGTATTCATAGGGAAAAGTGAAGCTATTGAAATAATATCTCCCAAAAGTTTATTAATTATAGTAGATACCTATAGAGGGGGATTTACTGAAATCCCTGAATTACTGGAACGTACGGAAAACATAGTTGTTATAGATCATCACAGGAAAGGAACCGATTTTATACAGGATGCAGTTCTTGCATATCATGAAATCTATGCGTCATCAACCTGTGAGCTTGTTACAGAAATTCTGCAGTATGTTGATGATAAATTAAACCTTGAAAAAATTGAGGCTGAAGCGCTGTATGCGGGAATAATAATGGATACAAAAAATTTTACGTATAAAACAGGGGTGAGAACATTTGAGGCTGCTTCATATTTGAAACGGCAGGGAATTGATACTATTTCGATAAACCAGATGCAGCAAAAAAATGTTTCAACTTATCTGCAGATTTCTGATATAGTAAGAAATTCGGAATTAGTAAGCGAATGTATATCAATTTCTGTTTGTCCTCCTGAAACGAATAATGCGCAGATTATTGCAGCAAAATCGGCAGATGAGATGCTGACCCTTTCGGGGATTGCTGCAGCTTTTGTACTAAGTAAAGTAAATGACCAGGTATATATAAGTGGGCGTTCATTGGGGGAAATAAATGTACAGGTAATACTTGAAAAACTTGGTGGCGGAGGCCACATGACTGTAGCAGGGGCTCAGCTTGAAGGCATTTCAATAGAGGAAGCAAAGAAGAAACTTAAGGATGTTATAATGGAATCTCACTAAGTGACTATACAGCTTCTTGATGACTGCAGCGTTTTTTCAGAAAGACATTTCTTCATTTATCACTTGCTAAGTTACCATTCACAGCCCTTTTCATCTACTTGAAGAAATATTTTCGTGAAATACATAGCGTAAGGTTCTTAGAGGCTGTTTGTGAAGCAAATATAAGAT
>CAZANH010000140.1:0-18054 GCA_964486515.1 uncultured Eubacteriales bacterium | reverse complement strand
AATTTTTGTAACTGTTCTTTTTTTAAATAAGTATATAAATTATAATTAATTTAATTAAACAAAGAAAGTGAGGATTTGGAAAATATGCCGTTAATTGATATGCCGCTTAATGAATTAAAGGAATATATGGGTATAAACCCATGCCCGAAGGATTTTGATGATTACTGGAAATCAGCTGTAGATGAGATGAGGTCGGTTGATCCTTTAATAGAACTTAAACCTGCCGAATTTCAAACCAATGCAGCTGAATGTTTTGATTTGTATTTTACCGGAGTAAAAGGAGCAAGGATACATGCCAAGTATCTGAGGCCCAAAAAAAGTACTGTTCCACATCCTGCTGTTGTACAATTTCATGGATACACAGGGAACAGTGGTGACTGGGCGGATAAACTGAATTATATAGCTCTCGGATATTCTGTTGCAGCCCTGGACTGCCGTGGACAGGGTGGATTATCAGAAGATGTGGGAGGAGTAAAAGGAAACACGTATAGAGGCCATATCATCCGTGGTCTTGATGATTCTCCTGAAAATCTATTGTTCAGGCAGATATTTCTTGATACTGCACAACTGGCACGCATAGTGATGAATATGCCGGAGGTTGATGAAAAAAGGGTAGGAGCTATGGGAGGTTCCCAGGGAGGGGCTCTCACACTCGCATGTGCTGCGCTTGAACCAGGTATTAAAAGGCTGGCGCCTGTTTTTCCGTTCCTTTGTGATTATAAAAGGGTATGGGAAATGGATCTTGCAAAAAGTGCATATGAAGAATTAAGAACTTACTTTCGACAGTTTGACCCCATGCATAAAAGAGAAAAAGAAATATTTACAACGCTTGGTTATATTGATATACAGTATCTTGCCAAATGGATAAAAGGTGAAGTACTGATGGGTACTGGCCTGATGGATGAGATATGTCCCCCGTCAACACAATTTGCCGCTTACAATAAAATAAGCTCACCAAAGAAAATGATTATATTTCCTGATTACGGACATGAAGGCATCCCTGGTTTCTCAGATATGACAATGGAGTTTATGTCAGGGTTATAAACGTTTGACTTGAGGCATAAATCAAGAATAAAAAATACGGAGGCTGAAAGCTATGTATTACATCGGTATTGACCTTGGAGGGACTAACATAGCAGTTGGAATTACTGATGAAAAAGGAACGGTTTTATGTAAGGGAAATATTCCTACAGGGAGAGAAAGGCCGTATCGAGAAATAATAAAAGATATGGCACAGTTAACAATTCAAGTCATGAAGGATGCCGGTATTGAACAAAAACGGGTTAAAAGTATAGGAATAGGAAGTCCAGGTACTCCCGACAATACAAAGGGGATTCTTGTATATGCAAATAACCTTACTAGTTTTGTTAATGTGCCATTAAGAACTGAAATGCGAAAATATATTGATTTACCTGTAATACTGGACAATGATGCAAACTGCGCAGCTCTTGCAGAGAGTATTGCAGGAGCAGCAAAAGAGGTAAAAAATTCGGTTACAATTACACTGGGGACAGGAGTTGGAAGTGGTCTTGTCATAAACGGCAGGGTTTACAGTGGGTTTAACAACTCAGCATCGGAAATGGGTCACATGGTTATTATAGCAGGCGGTGAGCAGTGTACCTGTGGGAGAAAGGGATGTTGGGAGGCATATGCTTCAGCTACGGCACTTATTGAACAAACAAAAAAGGCTGTTTTGAAAAATCCGAATTCCCTGATAAACAGGTTTATTAATGGAGATATGGATAGAATAAACGCAAAAACCCCATTTGATGCTGCAAGGCAGGGAGATGTTACAGGTAAAAAGATAGTGAATCAATATATTAGATATATAGCTGAAGGTTTAATAAATGTTATAAACATATTTGCACCCGAAATTATTGTGATAGGTGGAGGTGTAAGTAAGGAAGGTGAATATCTTCTTAAGCCATTGAGAAAAATGATAGCGAAAGATGTATATTTTAAAGGAGAACCAGCGACAAAACTTCGTACAGCGCAGATGGGAAACGATGCAGGTATAGTAGGAGCAGCAATGCTGGGAAAAGATTAGGTATCGATGTCATTTAAAACTCCTGACTCCTGACTGGTTACAGCTGGAGACATACCTTTTTGGTTGCGGCCGGAGGCTGCGGTATGTATTATAGGTGAAATGAAAAATATAAAGCTTACAATAGAATATGACGGAACAAATTACCACGGCTGGCAGTCACAGAAAAATTCATTGGCGGTTCAGGATGTTATAGCTGATTCAATAAAAAAGGTGACGGGGGAAGATTGCAATTTAACAGGAAGCAGCCGACTGGACAGTGGAGCGCATGCACTTGGGTATGTGGCAAATTTTATTACAGGTTCGAATATTCCACCTGAAAAATACTCTTATGCATTAAATACTGTACTTCCCCAGGATATAGTAGTAAAACATTCATGTGAAGTGGATTTAAAATTTCATTCAAGGGTTTCTGCAAAAGGGAAAAAATACAGGTATATTATATACAATGCCGGTTATCCATCAGCATTATTGAGAAACAGAGCTTATTACGTTTCAGGAGATTTAGATATAAAAAAAATGAAAGAGGGAATGGAGTGTCTAAAAGGTATTCATGACTTTAAGGCTTTTATGGCAAGCGGAAGCAGTGTGAAAACCACAACAAGAAATATTACTGATGTTTCACTGAAAAAAAAAGAGCATTTGATTTATTTTGAAATTACAGGAGACGGATTTTTGTATAATATGGTAAGAATAATAGCGGGGACGCTTGTGGATATAGGTCTGAATATCATACCTTCAGGGAGTATGGATAAAATATTAAAAAGCCATGACAGGAATAAAGCCGGAAAAACCGCACCGGCACATGCCCTGTACCTTGTAGAGGTTTATTATTGAGTTTAACGCTGTAAAAATTAAATAGATGTTGTATAATATAGAATAACAGTAACTGTAATGGTACTAATAAAAAAAACTTGGTAGCAGAAGGTGTGAATACTAAATTGTTTCTGAAGGAGCTATATAATAAGCATAGAAATTTTATACATAAGAGTATTATGATTATATCGGTAATGGTGTTTCTGTTTTCACTGTATAAAATAGCCAGCAAACTATACGGTTATTACCATGATGACAAACAGTACAGAGAAATACGAGAGCAATTACCTTCGAGGAATACTGCAGAATTATTTAATAAATCGTTCGTAAACCCGGAGGATAATATATTGCCATCCAATGAAACACAAGTTTTTAATGAAACAAACAATGATATTGATTCCGATGATACCCAATCACTAATTATACCATATAAAACAATGTACGGTAATAATTCGGATTTGGATTCTAATGGAATTATTAAAAGTTATACAGCGCTCAAAAAGAAAAACCCAGATCTTGCAGGGTGGATTTATGTTCCGGGATACAGAAAATCCATTGATTATCCTGTTATGAAGACCGACAACAACGAATATTACCTGAACCATGATTTTTATAAACGCTATTCATATGCAGGGGCAATTTATATGGACTACAGAAATACAGGTCTTAATGTTGACAGAAACATAATTTTATACGGGCATGCAATGAATGATTATTCAATGTTTGGTAATCTCAGGACTTTTCCGGACAGGCCTGAAGATCACAAAACAAAAAACATGATATATCTTGACCTGTTGAATACCCGCCTTGAATACGAAATCTTCTCTACTTACTACGGAAAGGATACATTTAATTACAGGCAGATATATTTCAGCAGTGATGAAGAATATAAAGATTTTCTTGACTTGATAAAGTCAAAATCTGTTTATGATTTTGGACTGGAACTTTCACCAATGGATAAAATTATTACTCTTTCAACTTGCAATAACCAGATGGGAAGGAATATACGATCAATTATACATGGCCGCCTTGTAAGGCAAATAGTATATGATTCTTCGAAAAATGGAGATGCGGTTTTAACCGATACGGAATCATCCGTTAAAAAAGTCGTACTTGCAAATGTATATTTAGAGGAACTTATACTGGAATATGACGAACCTGAAGAAAAACTACAAGAAGGAACAGATGAACTACCGGATTCGGAAGAACCACAGAATACAGAGGCACCACAAAATACAGAGGCACCACAGAATACAGAAGAACCAGCTCCAGCGTGTACTACTAAGCAGGCAATCCTGGATCCACAGTTTAACACCGTATTAAAGGAGTTTTCAACTGTAATCCCTGACGAAGTTAAAAAAGTATTATTAAAAATTACACCTGCAGATCCCAAGGCTTTATTTAGATTGAAACTGAATGATATGGAGATTGAAGGCCCTTCAATATCACTGGTTGAGGGAGAGAATATATTAAAACTGACTGTAATCTCAAGTGACTATTTATATGCACGTACTTATACAATAACAATACAAAGGCCGTCACAAGCTGAAATATTGGAAACTGAGGCAGAGGAAAACGGAAATGATGAAACAGATTCTGAGGAAGAAGAGTCAGAGGGAGAAAAACCGGGAGAAGAATCAAAAGAACAGGATCAGGAACAGGAACAGGATCAGGATAAAGAACAGCTTGAGGAGCCGGAATCCGGTGAATCCATGTCCGGTGGACAGGAATCAGGAGAATCGGAGTAAGGAGGAGGAGGTGAATGATAATTGTGATTGGTTCACTGGGTAAAATATTGATTATTATTGGTGTCCTGTTAATTGCAGCTGGAGTGCTTTTTATTCTTGGAGGCAAGCTTGGATTGGGCAGGCTTCCCGGTGATATTGTGTTTAAAAAGGGTAATTTTACTTTTTATTTTCCTCTGATGACAGGTATAATTATAAGTGTAGTACTTACAATATTGTTTAATATTATAAGAAAATTAAAGTAATCTTAAGCAATTTATTCTTGACAGTATGGAATTACTGTATTAAAATGATTAGGCGTTATATTTATCTTGTATGGAGATGTGAAAATTTCTTTATACATTGGATAACCAGGGAGGTTTAATAAAAAATGAAGACATACATGGCAAAGCCTGAACAGTTAAAAAGAAAATGGTATGTAGTTAATGCTGAGGGAAAAGTACTGGGAAGGCTTTCAAGTGAAATAGCAAAAGTATTGAGGGGTAAAAACAAACCGGAATACACACCCCATGTAGATACAGGAGATTTCGTCATTGTCGTTAATGCGGATAAGGTTGTTGTTACAGGTAAAAAAGCCTATCAAAAACTATACAGGACTCATTCAGGGCATCCGGGAGGATTCCGTGAAACAAGATACAGGGATCTTGTTAAGAAAAAACCTGCAATGGCAATTGAACTTGCAGTTAAGCGTATGCTTCCAGGAAACAGTCTTGGAAAGGCGATGTTTAAAAAACTCAAGGTATACGGTGGTGGTGAGCACAATCATCAGGCACAAAAACCGGAAGAACTTGTATTCAATATATAATGTAGATGAAAGGAGCTCGGATTAAATGAATAAAGTGCAATACTATGGAACAGGAAGAAGAAAAAAAGCGATTGCCAGAGTAAGGCTTATTCCGGGAGATGGTAAAATAACAATTAATACCAGAGACATTGATGATTACTTTGGGTTGGAAACACTTAAAGTTGTTGTAAAACAGCCACTTGAAATTACACATACCATAAATAAATTTGATGTTTTATGCAAAGTTATAGGCGGAGGTTTTACCGGACAGGCCGGAGCAATAAGACATGGTATCGCAAGGGCACTTTTAAAGGCAGATGACGAGGTCAGACCGGTGTTAAAGAAGGCCGGGTTTTTGACTCGTGACCCGAGAATGAAGGAGAGAAAGAAGTATGGCTTAAAGAAAGCCAGAAGAGCACCACAGTTTTCAAAAAGATAAGTTTATTGAAAAAACAAGGCGCCCGCAAGGGCGCTTTATATTTACATCTATATTTTTTGTGGAGGAAGGATATGCTAGTAGTTAAAAACGGAAAACTGTTGACCATGACAGGCATTGAGTATAATAATGGTTATGTTGTGGCAGAGAAGGGTAAAATAATTACGATAGGAAAATATTCCGATTTACCGGAATCTCTTGCATTAAACAATGAAGAAGCTGTGGTTATTGATGCAAAGGGGGGTTATATAGTTCCTGGACTGATAGATGCACACTGTCATGTGGGAATGTGGGAAGACTCCACAGGTTTTGAGGGAGAAGACGGAAATGAAATGACAGATCCGGTTACACCACACCTTAGAGCTATCGATGGCGTTTATTATTCTGACAGGGGCTTTGTTGAAGCAAGAGAAAACGGAGTTACTACCATAGTCACGGGCCCAGGCAGTGCAAATGTCATAGGAGGACAGTTTGCTGCATTAAAAACCTGGGGCAGACGTGTGGAAGATATGATAATAAAGGAACCCGTTGCTATGAAGGCTGCTTTTGGAGAAAACCCGAAGACAGTTTACCATGAAAGGAAACAGATGCCTACAACAAGAATGGCAACAGCTGCATTACTAAGGGAAAATTTGACAAAAGCAAAGGAATACGGGAAGCAGCTTGTGGAATATAAAAAAGACAGTGAAAATAATGAGAAACCTGAGTATGACATAAAGCTTGAAGCTCTTTTGAAGGTAATAAACAGAGAGATACCTTTAAAAGCCCATGCGCACAGGGAGGATGACATACTTACAGCAATAAGGATAGCAAAGGAGTTTGGTATACGTATTACAATTGAGCATTGTACGGAAGGCCATCTTATAGCGGATATACTTGCGAATGAAAATATTATTGCGATAGTCGGGCCGTCTCTTACGGACCGTTCAAAGGTTGAACTGAGAAATCTAAGCCTTAAAACACCCGGAGTTCTTTCAAAGGCAGGAGTAACAGTTGCAATAATGACTGACCATCCCGTTATTCCGATACAGTACCTGAGCCTGTGTGCAGCTTTGGCGGTGCGGGAAGGAATGGATGAAAAAGAAGCGTTAAAAGCGATAACGATAAACGCCGCATATGCTGCCGGTATTGATGACAGGGTGGGTAGCCTTGAACCTGGCAAAGATGCGGATATAATAGTATATGACGGACATCCCTTTGAACTTAAATCAAAAGTGTTATATACGGTTATAAATGGTGAAATTGTGTATAAACGGGAAGAATGATTATAAAGAGTGAATATAAGCAGAGTAAAAACATATTCGGAAAGTGATACTATTAATGCCGGGGCAAATTTTGGAAAGCTGCTAAAAAAAGGTGATATTGTTGGTTTGTATGGCGGATTAGGAAGCGGAAAGACAGTTTTTACAAAGGGGATTGCAAAAGCACTTGGTATAGAAGAATGTATTACAAGTCCTACATTTACAATAGTAAAGGAATATTACGGAAAAATTCCACTGTATCATTTTGACGCATATAGAATCGGTAATGCTGCTGACATGTTAGATACGGGTATATTGGATTATCTTGACGGAAGCGGTGTTGTAGTAGTTGAATGGGCTGATTTGACAGATAATATTTTACCTACTTCCGTTATAAGAGTGAATTTATTGAAATATCCCGGTGATAATGACAATATAAGGATTATTGAGATGCCTGTTAAATTGGAAGGAGAAGATGCTGTCGATGAAAGCCCTGGCTGTTGACACGTCATCTGTTATAGCGGCAGTTGCTGTAATGGAAGATGGTGTAATTCTTGGAGAATATATATTAAATAATATAAAAAAGCATTCTCAGAAACTGATACCAATGATATCAGGAATTATGAAGGATATTGATATTGTTCCAAAGGATATTGATGTGTTTGCAGCCTGTACCGGTCCTGGTTCATTTACCGGTTTAAGAATTGGAATAACTACTGTAAAGGCAATGGCATACGCAGTACAAAAACCGGTTGTAGGTATACCTTCACTTGATATATTGGCATTTAACATACCTATGACGGATAAACTGATTTGCCCTATGATTGATGCGAGAAACAATCAGGTATATACAGCCGTTTATTTATGGAAGGGTGAAAAACAAAAGAGAATTTCAGATTATATGGGAATACATATTAATGAACTTGCAGATTTATTGAGATCAAAAAACAAAGAGGTTATTTTTACAGGAGATGCGGTAGATATATACAAGAAATATTTTATCAGGGAACTTGGAAGTGCTTGCATGATATCACCTGGCAGCCATAGGCTTCAAAGAGCTTCAACTCTTGCCCTGCTGGCACTTGGAGGTATGACAGAAGGATTGGGGCAAAAAAGTGAAGACCTTATTCCGTTTTATCTGCGAAAATCAAGTGCCGAAATAAAACTTGCAAAAAAAAGGAATCGGCAAAAAACAGGAATAGATAATGGATAAGATTGAAATTTCAAAAGCATGCAAAAAAGATATAGACGATATAGCATCTATTGAAAAACTGTGTTTTACGGTTCCATGGTCAAAAGAATCAATTAAGGAAGAAATTATAGCGAATAACCTCGCAATTTACCTGTGTGCAAAATTAAGAGGTAAAATCATTGGTTATGCGGGCTTTTGGGAAATAACAGACGAGGCTCACATAACAAATATAGCAGTGCATCCGGAATTCAGAATGAACAATGTGGGAAGTAAACTTCTTGAAAATCTGATTGGAATATGTAAACAATCAGGAATTAAAAGCATGACACTTGAAGTGAGAAAAAGCAATTTGGCAGCCCTTGGGCTTTATAAAAAATTTGGCTTCAATTCCATGGGTACGAGAAAAGCATATTATTCAGATAACAAGGAAGATGCAATAATTATGTGGAAGTATATTTAGGAACGACATAACAATAACTTCCCATTTTTGAAGCGGTTATTTCCCGATATTGCTAAGTTGTCGTCAATCGCAATACGACAGTATTACTCAATCCTCCGCCTTGCACTATCAAAAAATTCCTCACTTCAAAATCGAGTGTTATTATTCCGTCATTCCTTAAAAGGCGCTTATTCAAAAACTTCAACTAATTTTAATGTTAAACCATCAAAAATATTTGAAACAAAGATGTCATTTATTATAAATATTTTAAATTTTACAAATTCCTTTTCTTTAAAATACCAATAGCTGATTTGTTTTTTCTTTGCATCTACAAGCAGGTATTCACTTACTCCTTCTCTCCAATACAAATTTAATTTGGCCATTGTATCTTTGGTAATTGAAGATGGAGATAAAACTTCAACTACTAAATCTGGTACACCATAATACTTATCATCTCTAACATTTTCTTCATCACACATCACAAATATATCCGGCTGAACACACGTTTTATTATCAGACTTTTCAAAATGAACATCATATGGAGATGCATATGGTTTGCATTTTTTATTTAAAAAATAGTTATATAGTTTGTTACTTATATTCATTACTGTCTTTTGATGAGAATGAGCAGGTGAACCCATAGCATATACTTTCCCATCTATATATTCTAACCTTTCATCAGAGAATTCATATCTTTCTATGAATTCCTCATATGTAATATTTTTAGGACTGTAATCATAAGCTTCTACATTTTCTTTTAATAAATCTATATCTGTTAAATAAGTATATTCAGTAACTTTTGCTGCAGGCTTACCATTTCGCAATACATAAAGATCTTCTTCTTTTAATTTATCCAGATATTTACCTAAATTTGTTTTAAAATCAGTTGAATGAACTATCATAATATTACTCCTTTAAAATTACAATAAGCATATACTATATTGATTAATTTTATTGTACTAGATTGATTAACTATTGTCAACTTATTAATCAAATACATGAATAGACACTTCAAATTTAAAAATAATCTTACAGTATTCATATATTTGTGTTAAAATATATTTGTATGATATTATATATATATATTATTGGAATGCGATGCAATATTAAAAAGAGGAAGAGGGAGGTTTGAGTAAATTGGTTGTTAAAAATATAGAGATAAGAAGCGATATGGGACTTCAATCCAAGACAGCAGCTGTATTTATACAAAAGGCTTCCAATTACAAGTCAAGCGTGTGGATAGAAAAAGGTGAAAGAAAAGCTAATGCAAAAAGTCTCCTTGGGCTTCTTTCACTTGGAATAGCAGGTGGTTCGAAAGTTCTCGTTATTGTAGAGGGTGAAGATGAAGAAAAGGCTGCAAAGGAACTTGAAGGATATTTGCAAACGGAATTTGTTAAAAATGCATCACCAATATGAACTGTCTGCAGGATGTGATTGACTTTGTTTGATATAAATGATGAATTGCGTAAACTGCCCGACAAACCGGGCGTTTATATTATGAAGGAAAAAAATGATGATATTATATATATAGGAAAGGCTGTAAGCCTGAAAAACAGGTTAAAACAGTATTTCCAGTCTCCTCAGGCACTGACAGCCAGGATACGCGCAATGGTGCCTTTAATTCAAAGGTTTGAGTATATTGTTACGGATTCTGAAATTGAAGCCCTTATACTTGAATGTAATCTAATTAAGAAACATAAACCCAAATTTAATGTCAGGCTGAAGGATGACAAGAATTATCCCTATATTAAAGTAACAATGAATGAAAATTATCCAAGAGTAATTATGACACGAAGGATTGAAAATGACGGAGGGAAATATTTTGGTCCATATACAAATGTATCTTCAGTAAGAAGCATGATAAGTTTTATAAGGAAGATATATCCTTTTAAAACATGCAATAAAAAGCTATCTCCCAATTCTCCAAAAGGAAGGCCATGCCTTAATTATTATTTAAACCAGTGCCTTGGCCCATGTATGGGGAATGTCAGTGTTGATGAATACAGGAAGGTTATGGAGGACATATGTGGTTTTCTGGCTGGAAGGCATGAAGCCATGATAAAAAGGCTGGAAGATGATATGAAAGAGTCTGCCGCAAAAATGAATTATGAAAAGGCGGCAAAGTTAAGGGATATAATCAAAGGTTTGAAGCAAAACGAAGAAAAGCAAAAAGTGCTTTTAACTTCACTTGAAGATCAGGATGTTGCAGGACTTGCGAGGTCAGGGACAGATGCATGTATCGAAGTGTTTTTCATAAGACAGGGGAAACTTACTGGTACGGAGTGCTACATGCTTAATATAACAGAGGATATGGAAAACGGGGAAATAATGACATCTTTCGTAAAGCAATTTTATTCAAAAGCTGCATTCATCCCTTCAAGAATATTGCTGCAGCATGACCTGGATGATAACATCCTTATAAAAAGATGGCTCAAAACTAAAAAGAGAGGAAAGATAAATTTATATGTTCCAAAAAAAGGAGATAAACTGGAACTTGTTAAAATGGTAATGGAAAATGCTGTTTTTGGATTAAACCGTTATAAGGAAAAGGCAAAAAAGGAACAGGAATCTGCAAAAGAAGGATTATCCGGTATCATGAAGATGTTAAAACTTGACGTCATACCTGAAAGAATTGAGGCTTTTGATATATCAAACAGTGGTACAAGGGGAAAATCAGGTTCCATGGTTGTATTTTTGAATGGGATGCCATGTACTAATGAATACAGAAAGTTTAAAATAAAGGGAGTTGAAGGACAGGATGATTATGCAAGTATGAAGGAAATAATATACAGGCGTTTTAAACATGTGGATGACAGTGACGGCAACAAGGAACAAAGTAATGAATTTGGGACAATACCTGGCCTGATACTGGTTGATGGCGGGAAAGGCCATGTTTCATCAGTAAAAAATGTATTAAGGGAAATAAATATCAGTCTGCCTGTTTATGGGATGGTGAAGGATGAAAGGCACAGAACAAGGGGGCTTGTGTCAGAAAAAAAGCTGTATGATATAAGGAATAACCTGCCGGTTTTAAGATTTATATCTTCGGTACAAAACGAAGCACACAGATTTGCAATTAATTACAGCAGAAAACTTGCTCAAAAAAATAATAAATTTTCGATACTTGACAAGGTGGAAGGTATCGGGGAAAAAAGAAGAAAGATGCTAATCAGGCATTTTGGATCGATTGGAAGGATTAAAACCGCTGAAGTGGAAGAATTGGAAAGTATTAAAGGAATAAGCAGGTTTTCGGCAAAACAAATATATGATTTTTTTCATTGAAATGGAGCGATTATGAGTATATATGCGTTATCGGATTTACATCTTGCGTTTGGGATAGATAAGCCGATGGATATTTTCGGAGGCAACTGGGAGAACTATATGGAGAAAACAGAAGAAAACTGGTGTAAAACTGTTAAAGACAATGATTATGTTATTATACCCGGAGATATTTCCTGGGCAACATATATTGAACAGGCAGTCAGAGATTTTGCATTTATTGATTCTCTGCCTGGAAGAAAAATTATTTCAAAGGGTAATCATGATTATTGGTGGAGTACAATGAATAAGCTTGAAAAATTTATAAATGTCAATAATTTTAATTCGATATATTTTCTTCACAATAACAGTTATATGGCAGAAAATGTTGCAATATGCGGGACGAAGGGATGGTTATGCCCGAACGGAGAAAATTTTACAAAAGAGGATGAGAAGATATTCCAAAGGGAGCTTATAAGATTGGAACTTTCTCTGAAAAGCATAAAAAAGAACAAAGTAGAAAAAATAATAACAGCAATCCACTATCCTCCGTTTAATTTACCCAAAAAAATAACAGGGTTTATTGAGATTATGGTTAAATATGATGTAGATATATGTATATACGGGCACCTTCATGGTGAAAAACAAAAAAATGCAGTTACGGGTAAACACTGGGGTATGGAGTTTAAACTTGTTTCTGCAGATTTTCTTAATTTTACACCTGTTTTTTTGTTATAACTATTGGACTATGTTGATACCTGTGATATAATGAAATTCAAAATTAAATAAAAAAGTGAAATATTTCAGGAGGGCAATGGCTTAATGAGTGTGAGAATAGAAGATATTGGAAATAACATGGTGGAAATGGAGATTGAGGTAGAAAACGATTTATATGAACAGGGTATGCAGGATTCATTTAAAAAAAATGCACATAGATTTAATGTGCCAGGATTCAGAAAGGGAAAGGCACCAAGATATTTAATTGAAAGATATTACGGTGAGGAAGTTTTATATGAGGATGCGATAAATATTATTTGCTCAGAAGCTTATGACAAGGCGGTTGAAGAAACAGGAATAGTTCCGGTGGACAGGCCTGAGATTGATATTAAGCAAATGGGCAAGGGGGAGAAAATGATTTTTACCGCAAAGGTTGTTAAAAAGCCTGAGATTGAACTTGGAGAATATAAAGGTATTGAAGTGAAAAAGACAGAAGTTGACATAACCGATGAGGATGTTTTGAATGAGATAAAAAAGGAAACTGAAAGGAATGCCCGTATTATTACTGTAGAAGACAGGCCGATACAAGAGGGTGACATTGTAAATATTGATTATGAAGGATTTATTGACGGAACCGCTTTTGAAGGTGGAAAGGGTGAAAACCAAGAGCTTGAAATAGGTTCAAAGAAATTCATACCGGGGTTTGAAGAACAGCTTGTGGGATTGGAAATGAATAGGGAAGCGGAATTGAATGTTACTTTTCCCGAGGATTATAATGATGATAAAATCAAAGGGAAAAATGCCATCTTCAAGGTAAAGATAAAAGATATAAGGAAAAAAGAAATTCCGGTAATTGATGATGAATTTGTTAAGGATATAAGTGAATTTGATACACTTGATGAATATAAAGAGAATATAAGAAAAATGCTGGTTGAACAGGCGGAAAGTAATGCAAAACATGAATTTGAAGAGAAACTGATGGCAAAAATAGCTGAAAATACTTCTGTTGATATTCCGGAAGTTATGATAAACAGACAGATTGACAATATTATATATAATTATGAATTAAATTTAAAGTCAAGATACCAGGGCATGAACTTTGATATAAGGAAATATATAGAAAGTACCGGAGGAAATATGGATGATTTCAGGAAAAGTTTCCGGGAAAGTGCCGTAAAAGATGTAAAGACAGAATTAATACTTGAAAAGATAATGGAAAAGGAGTCAATTGATGTAACAGAGGAAGAAATCGATAATGAAATTGGAAAAACAGCCGAAAGCTACAATCAAAGTCCTGAAGAATTTAAAAAGAGAATTACTGAAGGAATTATGGAAAACATAAAATACACATTAAAGGTAAATAAAACCATTGACTTTCTTGCAGAAAATGCGAAACTTAATTAATAGGAGGTTTATTAATAATTAAGTTTGGGAAAAAATAAATTAAGAATAAACATTTTGAGTTTTTAGCAGTAATATATAGTATAGAATTAAATAAATTGTGTAGATATATTAAGAGAGGGTGAAAAATAATGAGCAGTTTGGTACCAATTGTAGTTGAGCAGACAAATCGCGGTGAGCGTTCCTATGATATTTATTCAAGGCTTTTAAAGGACAGGATAATAGTTTTAAGTGATGAGGTAAATGATGTTACAGCCAGCCTGGTAGTAGCACAGATGCTTTTCCTTGAAGCTGAAGATCCTGATAAAGACATACAGCTTTATATCAATAGCCCGGGAGGTTCTGTAACGTCGGGTTTTGCAATTTATGACACCATGCAGTATGTTAAACCTGATGTTTCCACTATATGTGTAGGTCTTTCAGCAAGTATGGGAGCTTTTTTACTTGCATCTGGGGCAAAGGGAAAAAGGTTTGCTCTTCCAAACAGTGAAGTTTTGATACACCAGCCGCTTGGAGGTGTAAGGGGACAGGCAACGGATATTAAAATCCATACGGAATGGCTTATAAAAATAAAAAATAAGCTTAATAAAATATTAAGCGAAAGAACGGGTCAGCCTATAGAAAGAATAGAAAGAGATGTTGAAAGAGACTTCTTTATGTCTGCTGAAGATGCAAAGGCGTATGGAATAGTTGATAAAGTAATGGAAAGAAGAAAATAAATGAGGTGGAGTAAATGGCTAAATATGATGAAAAAAAGCAGCTGAGATGCTCTTTTTGCGGTAAAACACAGGATCAGGTAAAAAGGCTGGTGGCTGGTCCCGGAGTTTATATCTGTGACGAGTGTATTGAGTTGTGTTCTGAAATAATAGAAGAAGAATTTGAGGATATCAGGATTGAAGACGAGGGTACTGATGTACCAAAACCTGCAGAAATAAGGGACATATTGGATCAATATGTAATAGGCCAGGAGAATGCAAAAAAGACTCTTGCGGTTGCAGTCTATAATCATTATAAAAGGATAAAATCTGAAATTAATACAGGTGATGTGGAATTACAGAAGAGCAACATAGTAATGGTTGGCCCTACAGGTTGTGGCAAGACTCTCCTTGCGCAGACTCTTGCAAGAATACTTGATGTACCGTTTGCGATTGCGGATGCAACTTCTCTGACAGAGGCAGGTTATGTAGGTGAAGATGTTGAAAATATACTTCTTAGGCTGATACAGGCAGCTGACTACGATATTGAGAGAGCTGAAAACGGGATTATTTATATAGATGAAATTGACAAGGTAGCAAGAAAATCCGATAATCCTTCAATTACAAGAGACGTGAGCGGTGAAGGTGTACAGCAGGCACTTTTAAAAATTCTTGAAGGCACTGTTGCATCAGTGCCCCCTCAGGGTGGCAGAAAACATCCGCATCAGGAATTTATCCAGATAGATACAACAAATATTCTGTTCATTTGCGGTGGAGCATTTGATGGTATTGACAAGATAATACAAAACCGTATAGGTAAAAAAACAATGGGATTTGGAGCCAATATACAAAAGCCCAGAGAAACAGATATAGGTACATTGTTGGAATATATATTGCCGCAGGACCTTTTAAAATATGGACTGATACCGGAATTTGTCGGCAGGCTGCCTATAGTAGTTACTCTGCATTCACTGGACAAAAGTGCACTTGTTAAAATCCTTACAGAGCCAAAGAATGCCCTTGTTAAACAATATCAGAAACTTTTTGAAATGGATGATGTTCTTCTTGAATTCGAAGAAGGGACTCTTGAAGCTATTTCGGATAAGGCTATTGCAAGAAATACAGGGGCAAGGGGCCTTAGAGCAATTCTTGAGAAAATCATGCTTGATGTAATGTATGATATACCATCCGGGAAGAATATAGAAAAATGTATAGTTTCCGTTGATTCCATAGTTAAGGAAGAAAAACCAAAGCTTATAATAAATGAAAATAAAAAGCCTATAAAAAAATCGTCAGCCAGGAAATCTAGATTAAAGAGAGAATCCGTATCTTAAAAAAACCAACGGATAAATTTACAAGTATCGTATATACTATCTGGTGTATAAAAAAACATATGAAACAGGTATATAAAACCCGGAGGGAATACGATGCTTGCAAATGTTATTATAGTAATACAATTTTTTTTCACTGTCATAATTGGCCTTTATTTTTTTAACCTGCTTAAATCTCAAAAGGTTAATAAAAGCGCCATAGAAAAAGAATCCAGGAAAGAGCTTGAAAAATTAAGAAGAATGGAGAAGATAAGGCTGACGGAGCCACTGTCTGAGAAAACGAGGCCATCTACTCTTAATGATATAGTAGGGCAGCAGCAGGGTTTAAAAGCTTTAAGAGCTGTACTGTGCGGACCTAATCCTCAACATGTAATTATATACGGGCCGCCGGGTGTAGGTAAGACAGCTGCTGCAAGGGTTGTCTTAAATGAAGCAAAAAGTATGCCAATTTCACCGTTTGGAAATGAAGCAAAATTTATTGAAGTTGATGCTACCACAGTAAGGTTTGATGAAAGGGGAATAGCAGACCCCTTGATGGGTTCTGTACATGACCCTATATATCAGGGCGCAGGCGCTTATGGAGCAGCAGGGATACCTCAGCCAAAACCCGGTGCGGTTACAAAGGCCCATGGAGGTATGCTGTTTATTGATGAAATAGGAGAGCTTCATCCTATTCAAATGAACAAACTCCTTAAAGTCCTTGAGGACAGGAAAGTTTTCCTAGAGAGCGCCTATTACAGTTCCGAGGATAAGAACATACCTGTACATATTCACGAAATATTTAAAAACGGTTTACTTGCAGATTTTCGGCTTGTAGGTGCAACCACACGCATGCCGGAAGAAATTCCACAGGCGTTAAGGTCAAGATGTGTGGAAGTATTTTTCCAGCCGTTGTTAAGAGAAGAAATAAAGCTTATAGGCAGAAATGCTTTTAAGAAAGGGGAATTTCTTATTGAAGAAGGGGTAGAAGGCCTTATTGCAAATTATGCTAAAAACGGAAGAGATGCTGTAAATATTGTACAGATAGCGGGAAGTGTGGCACAGATTGAGGGGAAAAAAATTATTTCAAGAAAAGATATTGAATGGGTTATTGAGTCTGGCCAATACAGCCCCAGAATTGATAAAAAAGTAAGTCCCAATGAGCAAATTGGATGTGTTAACGGCCTTGCGGTATTTGGAGGTAATACAGGTACGGTAATGGATATAGAAGTATCGGCAATGAAAAATTATTCAGGTAAGGGTATTTTAAAAATAACAGGTATAATAGAAGAAGAAGAGATAAATTCAAGGGGGCAGAAATTTAAAAGAACGGGTTCCGCAAAGTCTTCTGTTGAAAATGTATTAACGGTTTTAAAAAATCATATGAATATTGATTACAGGAATTATGACATTCACCTTAATTTCCCGGGTGGAATGCCTATAGATGGGCCTTCTGCAGGAACAGCAATTGCAGTTGCCATGTATTCAGCCATTAAGGAGTATCCTGTATCAGGTAATATGGCATTTACAGGGGAGTTGTCAATAAGAGGAGGGATAAAGCCTGTTGGAGGTGTCACGGCAAAAGTGGAAGCAGCAAAACAGGCTAGCATAAAGAAAGTAATCATACCTTATGAAAACTGGCAGGAATCATTTTCAGACATGGATATTGAAATTATTCCCGTTAAGAATATAGGAGAAGTAATGGGTGTTGTTTTAAGAAACGAATCACCTGTGGGGAATAAAATTTCGTTTCAAGACAACAGGACAGATATTCTCACCGCATCTTCAAAAAATTAAGGGATTGAATGATATTTTATATCCTTATCAGCTTTTCACTCACCTTCCTGATACTTGTTTGTCAAATACCACTGCACCTGTCTATTCAGGTACCACCTTATATACCCATTGAAGAAATACCTTTTGGAAAAAACGCTGCAGGCATACCTGAATAGACAATCCGTACCTGTCAGCTTTGC
>CAZANH010000139.1:0-4985 GCA_964486515.1 uncultured Eubacteriales bacterium | reverse complement strand
TATTGATTCACCTCCTTTCTCTTTTGGATCTTTGGTTTTCCATACGTGTGGAAACAGGGTTGAAACGGTGTATCCACAGGTCTGATATCTTATTGGAATCATATGATAATTTTTCAAATGGACAGGATATCCTAATACATACTATGAAGGGGATCACACCAGACCTACCTTTCCCTTCTGTGATTGAACACACAGGAACCGCATTTTGTTTTATCTCGACATACGAGACAAACGTGTTCTGGTTCTTGTGTCTTTGCGTAGTCTTCAACGACTATCTCTAATGTCTGGGTCATGGGTTTGTTAAACGACCATGCCAGCCGTCTCAAGGTGGCACTTCCTGCTTGTGATAACTCAGGTGTGTATGCCATGGTTTTCACCTCCTTTCGTGAAACGAAAAAAAGAGGCAGCCAACATGCATTGACTGCCCCTTGTTGAGGGTTATGGTGGATGGTTCCACCTACAATAAGATCCTACGTAATAGATCACCTCCTTTCTGAGTGTTGAATGTTATTTGATATTGTATAGACCTATCCTGTCCAATGATTGGATTGTTTTATTAGTATATTTTAGTGTTGGTTTAAGGGGGGTTATGATAATGGGTGGGTCATCAAAAATGGGGTAATTAAGGCAAGGGTGCCCCTATAATAATTGAAATCGGATTAAATATTGTTGGATAGACTATAGGGTGGTTATTAAACTCATTAGAGTGTTTCAATCTTTATGACTATTATATCAAGATATAAATATCTTTTTCATTCTATTATCATTTCTGACATGCTTCTTAACAAGTGGTTGATTATGGAGAGAGGGCTATACCCTGGAATTATTACCACCACGATATCCGGGTTGCATATTTATTTTTTGCACCGATAACAATTCTTTTTTTATCAGGATAAAATACACCAATTGAATAACTGTAAATACCCTTACCTATTTCTTTCCCTGGAGGTGTGTCTTTGCTAAGGCTCTTCACTAAACGGACGAAATTATCACCGAGTTTTATGGCACGAGATTTCGAAGTTGCGTAATTAGCTATAATAGCAAGATCAATCTCATCCCCTTGTTGAGTTATAGCCGCATCCTTAACCATTGAATAATCCATAATCTGATGAATAGATAATGATTTTACATCTTGAGCGATTTGTGGAATGGATTTAACTTGTTCTGACTTCGACCTGTTCCTGGAGGATGTTGTTAGGTGCTTGGAAACTGGGCCGTGCAATCTCCTATCTAGTGTCCACCCCCACAGCATAAGCCCAAGCATACCGACTATTACTATTCCAGAGAATACCACAAATGTCTTGTGTTGTTGTAATTGAGATACCACAAATTTCACAGTCGCTGATTGATACAATTTTACTAGTTGTTGTAATTGAGATGCTATATTTTCCGTCCCCTTTTGTTGAGAAATAGTCTTATTTTTCTTTGCATCAGCTATCATAACTCTCAACTTCTCCTGCGCTTTCTCATATACCGCACCACATTTAGGGCATTCGTTAGCGGGGCTGAATTCATCATCTTTAGGTTGGCGTTGGTAGCCACATTTCGGACATATTCTCATGTGGCTTTCTTCTTTTTGAACATGTGGGCCTCCTTCTTGTAATTCTATTTGTTTGGTTAAAAAAAATCGGGTCTGACACTTAGGACATCGAGCATAAGCCCCCTTATCTGGAATTATTGAATCATCTATTTGATAGGCAGCCCCACAATTTGGACATTTACCTTTCATTGTTGTCCTCCTTGTTAAATATTTCCAACCTAATAGTCAACTTAAGATACCTTTTTCTGACCCTCGTTGCAACTTGCTTTCTCCTATCAAATCTTGTGTTAGATCAGACATAATCTTATGGGAATAATCCCTATTTTTCCACCCTTTTCTTACATATACCTATATCTTAATACTTGAATTAGTCTTAACGATGGGGCACCTATTAGGCGCAGTCATGGCACTTTTTAGTTTCACTGCCCGGGCATTCAGACATTCCATAACTCACTTTCTTGTTCTCTTATATCTTACATTTATTTCCAATTCAAAATTTATTCAACCTTCTTAAGAATTGTTGAATAATCTCCCTTTTGATATGGCTCTATCATTACTGTATTCAATAAATCTCCATATTTGGTAAGCACAATGAAAGACATTTAAATCATCCCTTCTTTTTTTGAATCCCATTAATTTTGGACAGACCTATCCGTATGGAATTAATTCCATAGTTCTGGTCATACTGGTAATATTAACCCTGTGTAGGGATTATGGATTAGTGAAGAAAGAAACGATGGGAATGAAAGGGATAGGGGGGCTATAATTATTGGGGGAATTACTTTGTTTTCATTGGATAGTAAGGTCCCCATTACCCACGGAGGGATTGGTAGGTTTGATGACTATGATGATGGGATTCTCAAAAGTAATAACGGGAGGGATGAAACAGGGTGACGTGGGCGGAGCTTACGTAGGAAGCCTAACCGGAAAATGGCAATTTTAATCAGTATAACACTTCGGATAACTTGCAAGAAATGACGTAGCTATTTCTTGTGATACACTGTGAATGTCCTTAGGATCTTTGAAATTTGTGACTATTATTTCATTTGCTACTTCTTTTATCTCATCTATTGTTTCGTTTTTCTTTTTGTCTTCCATGGCTTGGTTGTGCTGGACCTGCCAAACTTTCTTTTTAGCTTGTAAACATTGATTATGATCAGGAAATGCATTGATAATTTCCCAGAAGACATTGCTTTGCAGGTTTGATTGTATATACTCCGTTTTTGTCCATAGTACCCATGATTCACCTCTAGCTGTCGAGGATATTAATAAAATCATTACAATCGTAACACATAAAACCATCATTTTTTTTAACATAAATAAGTCCTTTCAGCAATTGAGCTCACTGGTTTTTACGGAGCGCAGCGGAGTAAAAATCCAGTGCAGCGATTTGTTAGCTGATTATATTGTCTTAACATCAGCATATAGACGATCCCAATTGCCTTGACGAATACGAAATTTTGTCCCGTGATTGTGGCCAGTTCTTGCATCAAAATCTATAAGAATAATACCGTCCTCAATTGCACTAATGAATTTCTCTAATGAAAACTTTCGTAAAATCATTATTGTATTGTAATGATAATATTCTCGACCGCTTTCCTTTTTCACATCTGCTTGGACATAAAAGCAGTTTAACAATTTTGTCCCTGCTTTATGAAACAAGTCATCGAAGCCCCAATAAGGCTGTGGATTTAATTCAGAAAACCCAACTCGATCTTTCACAGAAATAAGCCAGTTATGATGTCGTTGATCCACCGATGAAGCATCAAAAGAAATTAGAACCTTGTGAGCATTTCTATCTACAGTAACGCAGAATCCTCTGTCGCTTCGCTTCAAACCATGAATAGTCTGTCGAAAACTCATTTCGGTTTCAGGATAATCTGTTCCGGCTAATTCATGTGACCATCCATATTGTGGGAGTAAAATAGAAGGCACAAAACGAACGGCACGCGGAGATGGTTCTATATGGAACAGTGTGGTTAAAGAAGATGAACCTTTTCGTTGACATTTTAGCTCCCATTCAGCCGCATTGGGGATTGGCAAATTATTTTCTTGAATTCCCAATAAATCCTCAAGGGTGTTTCCAACCCCACCTGCATTTCCTTGTCGTGCGTTAGGAATCCAGCCTTTTTGCTTAATTTCAAGAAGCTTTTTGATTAAATCATCCTTTGTAAAAATTTGCATATTACTTTTCCTTCTTTATTGGTGGGCGCCAAAAATCAAGCAGGTATTCAAATGTAACTCCCATTGTAATGTAATTACTTGGCCATCCAAAAATGCCAATTTTATTAACAACATTTGTTCTGTCCCAAATGATGATATTCCTTAATTCATAACCTCTTGTACGTAGCTCTTCGATGAGTGAAACATGGATTGTGATTCTTTGATTTTCCCACCACATATCAGGCACATTTATTACGCAATGTGCTTTAGGGCGTAATAATGGCAATAAAGATTCAAATATGTCACCCATTGCTTTTGTGTAGTCATCTATAGCCATTGTCCCAAGATCTCGTTCATCTTGTGAATATTGTTCCACCTTTCCCAGTTGTTCATTATTCCGGTCTCTTCTGGACTTATTTTTTCGCTTGCGGTTGAGTAAATTGGCATAGGGGGGTGAGGTCCATATTAGGCTTAATGTATCATTTGAAATATAATTATAAATGTTTCGTGCATCGTCTTGAATAGCTACTTGCCGAGAATTGCCGAACAAGCCTTTTTGGCTTAATCTGCTTTCACATAAATCTATGTAATGTTTCTGCAAGTCAAAGCCAACCGCATTCCTGTCTGTATCGCTAGCTGCCACTAGCGTTGTTCCGCTTCCGACAAAAGGATCAAGTATGAGTTCACCTTGATGGGAAAATAGCTCTATAACTTTTTTTGAAAGGGAAATCGGAAAGGTCGCGGGGTGAAGTTTTTTATCACGCACATCCCGTGATCCATAAAAAAATTGCCATACCCCAAGCTGTGATTTTAACCATTCTTTTGCGGTCATGCAGTTTATATGTGTCGGTCCGCAATTGCAGGTTCTTTCAAAGCCAATATTTAACCTTTTACCATATTCAGCGCTACCTTCCCTGATAACAAGTTCGTTTTTCGTGGTTGTATTGTAATCTATTTCTGTTCTCTTTTTTTTAGGCATTGTGGTTTGAACCTTTCTGATTATTATACTTTAAAATATTACTTTTTTTATTACAGCTAACAAAGATTATAGATTACGATATGAATTGTGGAGTTCTACTTTTATTTTAAACGCTACACCTTATTTTATTGGAATGTCAAGAAAAACAGGTGATATTGATTTGCCTCATGATACGTTAGAAATTCAGATTGTACCGTATGAATGCAAATAAAGAAAATCTTAATGCCTTTTTTCAGCAGACAAAAGGAATCTCCGAACAAAGGGCGAGGTTTTACGGTGGGTGGCTGAACAGGTTTCTTCAAT
>CAZANH010000138.1:0-5208 GCA_964486515.1 uncultured Eubacteriales bacterium | reverse complement strand
ACTTAATTATAAACGCTTTGTTCAATTTTTCATAAAGATTAATATAAATTCAAACATTATATCATTTAAAATAAATCTCAAACTCTTTAGGTAAAAGTTGCTTGCTTATAATCATACCTTCCTTTTTATCATTTGAAGGAGCAGAAATTATTGGTCCATTTTCACGTTTCCAAGCCTTACTATTGGATTTGTTATCATTATCTTCTAATAATAATATGGTAAATTTTTTCCATTTTTTATCACTAAATAATGTTCCAACAGTATAATTATATGCAGCATTATCTACATAATAAACATAGGTAATTGATAATGAATTATTGGTAAATGGTACCTCTAAATATCTATGCTCTTTAGGTACAGGAATCTGCAGTCCATTTACATCAACTATCCCTTTAAATGTTTCACTTCCCGTTATGCTTCTTACAACTCGCCCTTTAATATTTAAAGTAACAGGTTTAAAATTATTTTCATCTAATCTGTACATAACTCCTTTTAACGATAAATCAATGTTTTTTGGGTAAAAGGTTAGTATCCCTATAACAACACTCAAAATAATAACTATTGCTACAATAAAGTATCTTAAAAAACTATTCATTTTGCCCTCCTATTGCAAACAATAAATTCCAGCATCTCACTACATTTTTAAAAATATAGTGGGATACTGTTTTAGTAATTAATAAGTCATATGAGCTACAAATGTTGGAGTAAATATGGACATATTAATTTCATCAGAAGAATTAGAGTCACTGTATGCTGCAAGTTTATCAATACAGGTTTTACCATATGTATATGATTCGAAATAATCTACTGCGTCTGAACTTGCACTATAGTAATCCCCGTAAACATTTTGATTGCTTTGTGACTCATTGTCATGGTAGCAAGATCCATCTTTATAAATAATTTCTGTAAAAGTATATGCATAATTTACTCTGTTTGTAGACAGTGCGTATGCCCATTCTGAATTTAAAGTATCATAAACATAGACGAACTTTTGTGTTGTCAAACTACTTAAAGTTGCAACTAATGCATCCCCAGTACTTGATATTTCATTTGAAGAGGGCTTTGACGAAAAGAGCAATTCCCATGGCACAAACTGTGTAAGAGGATTTAACAATCCTAACCCGCCACCGACCAATTTTTCTGCGTACACTTTTATGGTTTCTTCAAGCCAATAATATGCATCAGAGCTGCCTTGACTAAATGCATCATAAATTTTTTCTGTATCAGATTTAGCCAAATAAGGGTCATTGCCATTATATTCAAATATTAAATGATATAATTGATACCCACTGTATGTAGTGCTATAACCCCATACATCATATGCACCATCAAAAGTATCAATAATATCAGAAGGATGCCAATCAGACAGTATACCAAATTCCTTATCCATCTTCTTTTTTTCAGCCTCAAGTAATTTTGTTAAAAATTTCTTAGAAGGTTTTTCAGCACCTAATGATTGTAATTCTTTTTTGATTTTCTTAATTTCTTTTTCTAAATTCAATATTGTCTTTTTATTATCAGTAGTATTTAACTCTTCCAATTCCTTCTTCAATTTTAATTCACTTAATTCTTCTAATTTAAGCTCAATTAAATTAGCACTTTCATTACTTAAAATAACGATATCATTTGAATAATTATTCTCTTTTGCAGACACTGAAGTAAAAAAACTAAGTAATATACAAAAGATAATCCCGACCACCTGAAACCTGAATATTTTACTTCTTTTTCTTTTCATAATTACATCTCCTCATGTTTTTATTTACAATCCACACAAAAAGGTGTATACTAAAGCCATGGCATCCTTTATATGGGATTGCGTTTTATGTAAAAGGTTCTATGGCAGTAACAACTTAACCAAGGATTGCTGCCTTGGAACCTTTTTACCTTACTTAAAAATGTTTCCATTGTTTTTTTCCATTTTACTTGAACTACAATATATTGTCAATAGGCTTTTTTTGTAATACAGGACAAACGCATGAAAATTTGGTATAATTCATGTGAAATTGATAGCTGATAGCATGGTAGATTATGGGTGCGAAATGCAGGATAAGTAGAATAAGATATTACATCCGGCGAAGCTAAGGAATCTCCACACATGGCAACATCAGAACCTGCTTCTACCAAAGCTTTCAAAAAAACTATCAAACTCTCCGAGGTAATCTCCATTAACTCCATAATATACTTTTTGCTTTCCCCATCATCTTCGTGTTCAGCCAGAGCAAGTTCCATCAGAAAATTCTGTGTACCCAGAATATGCCCCGCAAGAGAAAACGGACCGGTCCCCGGCCCCCTCACGGCAACTTCACCATTGAATCTGTTTTTTAATATATTCACTGCATCGAGATATACATGCATTCTTCCATCTTTATACGGGTCAGGAATCTTTAGCTTTGGCACCTCACTCAAATCATCTATCGCCGGTTTGATAACATGTGGAGTTGTGTTTACCGGCTGTTGGATTTTAACACCGAACCCTTCTGCTATATAATAATTATCTGACTGCGCTACCACTACATCCTGCCCCAGCTTTTCCCACGCAATTATCTGAGCTTCTGCCATCTTCTTTCCATCAGTATTGTATGCTGATATCGGTATCCCCGCAACAGCAGCTCCAAAATTACCCATGTAGGGAGCTACAGGAACAACATCAGGGTCCCCCAGACGGGCTGCAGTTATGAATCTTTCTCTTGAATTCATATTATACATACTCCTCGCTTTTATAAAATCATCACAGCCATTTGTGAATGTTAAGGCCTTATACCTGACATATACTCTCCATGTTTCTCCATATTTTCTCTTCCCCGTCCAAATCTTCCCAGTAACTGTTGAGTATCTGGCAACTTCTTATTTTGTTAAAGTTATTTTTGCACAAACTTTGTATATTTAATTATCTGTTCAGCCCATTGACTTATTATTTTACATGAGCCAGGGTCAGTTACCGAAGTGCGTTCAAGGTTTGATTCGTGTTCAAATAATTTGTGGCGCAGGTTTGTCAATATTTGGCTATATGAAGGGTCACAAGCTAGATTCCTGGTTTCTCCCGGATCTCTTTCCAAATCAAAAAGCTGCTCAATACCTAATTTGTTTTGCTCATGAGATGGAGGCATAAATTCCTCCGGGCCATTTGGTATATATTCAGTAATATATTTGCAGCTGTCAGTTATTATCGCTCGTCCCCAGATGGCACACTCTACATAAGCATAGCTGCGCCAGCTGTCAACCCAGCCTTCAATTAATGGTCTTAAGCTTAGTCCCTGTACTTTTTCAGGTAGTTCCACATTGGCATAATGACAAATAGTAGGCAGTATGTCAACTCCACAAACGAAATGATCTTTGTCCATTATTCCTTTCCTTATCCTAATAAAACGGTAATAATTAAGATTATGATATCTCCACTGTGCCTGTGTCCATTCGCTGGTAGTATTGTTTGTTTCAGCATGGTATAAGGCATCTGGAATTCTTCTCATTGTCCTGTTTAATACTGTTTCGTTTGTATCGTAAGTAAAGTTGTCGGGCATTGGTGGTATGTCATTATCGGTTACTATTCCTTGTTCAATTGGGTCGGGCATGTCTTTGTTTTCAAAGTGATGCTGGTATTGGCATATATCATGTGGGTTAATATACCCAATTTCCAGAAAAAACGGTTTATCACCGGTATAACAAGATAAAAAGTTAATTGCGGCACGAGTAGTTACAGAGTCGTGATACTCAGCCATACCTCCTGTTATTGTCTCCTTGCCATTGTAAAGGTTGTGCAGGCTTTCTGCTACCGGTCTTCCTGCCACATGCCATTTACCGCAGTGGGCAGCATAATAGCCGTTACTGTTCAGTAATTGTCCAGCATCCTTCAATTCACTGTGTAAAGGCATATCATTAAATACAGATCCGTTTTCACTGGTATATCTTCCTGTCATCCAGCTCGCTCTTGCTGGAGAACATAATGGGTCTGTACAATAAGACTTCTGAAAGGATATCCCGTTATTAACAAGAGTATCAATATTCGGAGTATTGACAAAAGGATTGCCATAAGCGGAAATTGCATTCCAGCAATGCTGGTCTGTGTTTATAAATATGATATTAGGCCTGTTCATTATTATCAACTCCTTTATAGCTGAATTCCTTCAATACAAATATTGATAAAAGATTAGAAGCCAGAATAACATTGTGGTATTTATCCACCCAAAAATATGATGGTATGTCACCTTTGCCAGAAAGCATATACACTTTGACTTTAAAGTCTTTTTCTATTGAAGGAATGTTCCAGTCTTCAATGAATTTGATTTGTTTTCCGTCTTTTAGTTTTTCCAAATCCTCAAGAACGGCAAAGCTGTCTACACATTTAAAATCTCCTTTTGTATCCATAAGAGGTATTGTGTCAAACAATGTCCAGTCGCACGTTAATGGAATATTATCCGGAATACTGCCTATTGGAAACTCTATTTGGTTATTAACCAGCATGTTAATAGTTGTACAGCTCTTTTCTCTTTTTATTCTGCCTGTGCTGTTCAGACCTTTATACAGCCCTCCGGAATCATTCAGTGTTTTAATCTGCCAGTCTGAATTGAGGCTTAGATATTTATCATTATTACAGTTGAACAATAAATCCAGTTTTTCTCCGCTGTAAGTATTATGGTAATGGACAGAATAATTTCTGGCCGTATCTTCAATACTACATTCTACTGACATCTCACCAATATTTGAAGCGTTTGTATAGGACAATACATTATAGGTTTTTCTATATGCTCTTGTTCTATCATCAAATGTCAGCGAAGGATTAACATAATATCTCTCAATTTCTGAAAGAATTTTAGAAGCAGATTTGCCGTTGCCCCGTTCCAAATAATAACAAGACCAATGTAATATCATGTTTCAACCCCCTTTTTCTGCAGACAATTTACCAATTCTTAATATGCTGTGAGGCCCCCGTCTACAGGCAGGGTCACTCCATTTTGAAACCCCACCTGATCGGATGAAAGATATACCGCTTCATACAATCGGTCGTAATCTTACATGTGGTATAGGTGTTACATTGATGACTAATCTTTGCCTAAACCGTACTTTCATGGGTAAGAACCGACAAGCTTCGCTTGGCGCACTGACAATAAACACCTCATTCAAGTTACACACATACCTTTTGCTACAAACTGATTTGTGAATATTGCTGTTTGAGTAGTACTAATAAGAATTATTTTTCACTGCGTCGACAAA
>CAZANH010000137.1:0-3246 GCA_964486515.1 uncultured Eubacteriales bacterium | reverse complement strand
TTGATAAATCCAGACTTCTGAAAGAGGCAGGATGCCTTGTTCCAGATAAGATTGTCGAGGTCAAAACAGTTATTAAAAAAATGCTTGTAGATTAGTAAGCAAGCACTTATTTACCTATAAAATTCCAAAAATTCCTGCCAAAAAGCTTTTCAACATCTCTTGTGATTTCCTCACCCTTAATTGCCCATCCAGTGTCGAGTACGCCGCAATACTTGTCATAAAGCACACTGCCTATTATTTCCTTTGAATGCGACCACTTATATATTAGCTGGTCAAGCACTCTTGCATCCGAGTGCTGTGGTATGAAACCGGTTCCCAAAAGTTCAAGCCTCATTCTTGTAATCTCTTCAATAATTAACGGATTGTTCATAAACCACCAGCATCCAAATATCATAAGATTTCTGAATTTTCTTGCAGAAACACATAGTTCGTGCTGATTTTCCCTTGATAGCATAGTTACAAGGAATTTGTTTTCAGGATATTTTGAGCAAAGGTATTCCACGGAATTTATATCACTTTTCCCAACACTGTCTCCAGCTACCCTCAACTTTGGATTGGCAAGTTTTTTTACCCCTATCATCATTGCAAAAGGTATATTCATTTCTCTTGCAACAGGTATAATACACTCTTCAATAATCTTTGCCCTTTTTGATTTCTCAGGAAGTACAAACGAAGGCGGCAATGATACTGCCATATAAAGAGCTTCCATCCTGTCAATCCATTCGGAAAGGAAGCGCCTTATCTCGTCAATTGTTTTTTCATTCAGCTCTTCACAAACCTCATATCCCCATCCCTTAATCCTATCAAAACTTTTATCCCAGGAATTTACCAGGGGATCTATGCGAAGTGCCGCCTTAAATCTTTCATCCCCCTTAAAACCTTTTAACCATACCCTTCTTTCTTCATCCTCAAAAGGGTCATTTGTCATTACAAGGCTTTCTACTCCTGAAATCTTAAGCACCCTGTCAATATACTCCTCTGCCGAAAGCCCCTTGAAATACTCCCTGAAAGTATCAAGATTCCGGCTTGATACATCAAGCCCAAGCTTTTCAAGTGTTGTCAGTACTCCCCTGCATGCTTCGCTGTACGGAGTGTTTTTTATAAACAGTGTATCCCATATGAAATCCGCCTGCTCTTTTTTTGTCATGTTCCAGTATTTTTCATACGGAATATCGGTAAACCGCATCACTTCAGCTATAAGGTAGTGATATGTTACAAGTTCGTCGACCCCCCAAAGCAAAAACCCACTGAAGTCATTCGTAAACAGATGTGTATGTACATCCGTTATCCTTACATTTTTTACCGCGGTATCAACTGCTTTTTTCAAATCATCCCTGTTTTTTATCATTATAAATAAATCCCCTTTCATATATTTGCTTTCAAAGCATCAAGGTGCCTGCCGATATGTTTTACAAGAGCATCACAATACTCGTCTTCATATGTCCTCAGCGTATTGTATATTTCATCCCTGAAGGTATATGATCCGTTATTTTCTTCAGCCTGCAAAATCAAGCCATAGGTTATATGAAGAAGCTGTCTTGAATCGTCTTTTTCCATAAGAACAGCAAGCTCCCTATCGCTTAATCCTTTAATATCCGGTATCTTTGCTGTATCTGCGCTTATATGGTAATATTTTTTTGCCTCTTCCAGGTGCTCAAGTGCAAATTCATGCATTCTCCTGTAAAGTGCCGGGTTTACATTTATAATAACTTTTACGGCTTCAAGCCAGTTTGTCCCCGCAGTTTTTAAATGGTATCTTCCGCCTGTTTCCTCACCGACTATCGGGAATACACTGAATTTGTCACTTCCGGAGTGTACGCTTATTTTATATCCGAAGTGTGATGCTATTTTTACATGAATCTTGAATTCTTTTTTGAACCTCTCAATATCTCCAATGTAATCAATACCCTTCTGGAATTCGCCGCAAAACCTCGGTGCAAGGCTTGTTATTCTAACCCCGCCCCTGACCAGTTCCGCAGCTACAAAGAAGTGTGATTCAGGTGTTGTCGGCGTCAATGTCTCGTCTATTGACATTTCAAAGTCAACAGGCCTCCCCTCCGATTTTATAACATTATTGTATATATCAATTGTATGCCGTATAGCTTTATAATACACAAGTATTATTTTTTTCAGCTGTCCGTACGTGAATGTTATACTGCTTTCGCCATCAAGAGAAAATACTTTTTTTATATATTCTCTTTCGAATCTTTCCGTTTCATGCCAGTCAATCTTTTTATATTCCTCTTCAACCCTTTCTTCTGAAAAAGCTGCTGCTTCATTGTCAATTTGTTCGGTACAATCAAGCGTAATCATTGTATAGCCTTTATCCAACGCCATCTTTACCTCTTCATATGTTTTAAGATGGTCTCCGTCCGCTCCAAAACCATCACGGTATCCTTCCTGGAATACCGCCCATGATGCAGCACATAAGACATCGTCATATGTGCGCCCCGTAAGTTTTAATTCCCGTATTGATTGCTGGGCAAGGACAGGAAAAACATTCCGCCCCCTCACTGCTCTTATGTGTCCTGGTGAAGCAAATCCCAACCTGTCCCCAAGGCCTATGGTTATGTCTTTTCCATGATGGTTTATTGGAACAGTAAAAGGGAATAGTTTCTGCAGTATCCTGCAGTTTTCATTTGTAAGCATGCAAACCCTTGCTTTTCTATTCCCCATTATGATTTCACAACCCTTGAATCCGTCAGAAATTCCGCCTTTTCCATATATCACAAGAACCTTGTTCCCGTTATCAATCGAAATAAAATAACAGCAGCCGTTCAAAAAACAAATGGAATCAGGATATACATGATATTTATCAAAAGCGGCCCCCGCTTTTTGCTTTAATTCCTCAAGATTTGATTCCATTCCTTCTGTTTCCCTGCAAAACTGTTTCCACCCCTGCATATGTAAAACATCTCCTTATTAATAATCAGCCTCTTTATCCTAAATTTTCATGTAAGCCCTTACATTTATTATATCACTTTAAACATCAAAATACAACAGAAATCACTGCAGTCACATTACTTTTTTTCTTTCCAAAATTCTTCATCCACCTGTGCATCCAGTAATTTAAGTGCCTCCTCATATTTTTCCTTGGGAACCATTATTTTTATTCCTGTCATGGGTTTGCCCATAATTATCTGTAAATACCCGTCTACTCCCTTAACTTTTTGTATTACTGGAATATTCGCCATCTCCATTAATCCCTTAACCATTCCAAACTCAATTTCATCAGCAACTATTGTC
>CAZANH010000136.1:0-8861 GCA_964486515.1 uncultured Eubacteriales bacterium | reverse complement strand
CTAGGTACACTTACATGTACACTGGTTTTCGAGACCAGCTCCTTCAGCCTCTCGGACAACCCTCCAGGTTATTAAATTACCTGACTGTCTCTGACAAAGCTCAAATACAAGAGCTTATATTTCGAGTCAGCCCCGTTATTACCACTTTGATACTCTTCCGTGTATAAATTAAACGGTTTTCATGCACTTACTTATCAACATATTTTATTGTACACTCAAAAAATGTTTATTGTCAATTATTAATTCATTCTTTTTATTTTCTTATCCCAGTGAAAAAATTACTCAACAGTTTTGAAGACTTTTCATGAAGAATTCCCCAGTAAATATCTACAGTATGGTTGAAAAGCCTGTATTTAAATACGTCAATTACTGAGCCTGCAGCTCCTGCTTTAAGGTCTGAAGTGCCAATATAAAGGCTTTGTATTCTTGACTGGATAATAGCGCCGGCACACATCACACAAGGCTCAAGTGTTGTATACATGCTGCAGTTTTCCAGCCTCCAAGTATTAAGAACTTTTGAAGCCCGGCGTATAGCAAGTATTTCCGCATGACAGGTTACATCCCGGAGTGCTTCCCTTTCATTATGAGCTCTTGCTATTATTACCTCGTTTTTAACGATTACCGCACCAACAGGTATTTCATTTTTTTCAAAAGCAATTTGTGCCTCTTTTAAGGCTTCGTACATAAAGCGCTCGTGATAAAAACCTTTGTTTTCTTCCAATGTTATTTGCCCTCTCGGTTGTTACGTTATATAATTCCTGATTATCTCGTAAAATTGCCGCTTCGAGAATTTATTAATTTGTTATTCCTTAACAAATTAATAAAGCTACTGACAATATAATACTTCAGCAGCTTTAACTGGTGCGCCCAAAGGGACTCGAACCCCCGGCCTACGGTTTAGGAAACCGCCGCTCTATCCACCTGAGCTATGAGCGCATATTATTTTAACAATATTAATTCTACAACGAAAGCTTTTATTTGTCAACATTCTGAGAATTACTCCAACCACTTGACATAAGGGCAATAAAAACATAATATTAAAAAATAAATTGACAATTAAAAAAATACTGGAGGTATGGTTATGATTAATAATATAAAACATCTGCCAAAGCGTGATGAAATAGAGCAAAAATACAAGTGGAACATGGAAGATATATATACAACAACCAATGAATGGGAAGAGGATTTTAAGAAAATCACAGCGATGAAGGAAGATATTTCAAAATTCAAGGGAACACTTGCGGAAAATGCGGAACAGCTCTACGAGTGCCTGAAGTTTAATGAAAGTCTTATGTCCCTGATGGATAAAGTATTCGTATATGCAAGAATGAAAAGGGATGAAAATAATAAGGATACGTTTTATCAGGCTCTTGCCGACAGGGCGATGGGCATTGCTGTCAGCGTACAGGCCGCTTCATCATTCATAGTACCTGAAATAACCCGCATTGAAGACAGTAAATTAAATGATTATATTGCTGGTAACAACAAGCTTAAAATATACCGGCAATTTTTTAATGAAATAGTCAGGCAGAAAAAACATATTTTAACCCAGGAAGAAGAGATAATACTGGCTATGTCTCAAGAGATGGGGAATGCACCTTCCAATATTTTTACAATGTTTAATGATGCCGATATAAAATTCCCTGTTATAAAAGATGAAAATAATAGAGAGGTAGAATTAACCAAAGGTAGATTTATAAAATTTCTCGAAAGCCGTGAAAGAAGAGTAAGGAAAGATGCGTTCAAGGCTCTGTACGATACCTACATAAAACAGAAGAATACGCTTGGTGCAATACTTGCGAGTAATTTAAAGAGGGACAGGTTTTATGCTTCCATAAGGAAATACGATTCCTGCCTTGAGGCTTCACTGGATTCGGACAATGTATCAGAAAAGGTTTATGACAGTCTGATAGATACTGTGGGTAATAATTTATGGATGCTGCATGACTATCTTAAACTCAGAAAAAAAATATTAAATGTTGATAATCTGCATCTTTATGACATATACGTCCCGATTGTTGATATGCCTGAAAAAGAAGTATCATATGAAGAAGCGTTAAGAATTGTAAAAGAGGGCTTAAAACCATTAGGGAGCCAATACGTGAATTTTCTCACGCAGGGATTAGAAAATCGCTGGATTGATGTGTATGAAACGGATGGTAAGACAAGCGGTGCTTATTCCTGGGGGGCTTATACAACACACCCTTATGTTCTTCTCAATTACCAGGGAACCATAAAAGATATTTTTACGATAGCTCATGAAATGGGACACGCCCTTCACTCATATTATACCAATAGTACGCAGCCATATATCTATTCAGAATATAAAATATTTGTCGCAGAAGTTGCATCCACTGTCAATGAACTGCTGCTGATGAATCATATGATTGAGAATACGAAGGATACTACGGAAAAAGCATATCTTCTGAATCATTACCTTGAAGAATTCAGAGGTACCGTATTTCGACAGGTCATGTTTGCCGAATTTGAAAAGATAGTACATAAAAAATCAGAAATGGGTGAAGCACCCAATCAAGAACTATTTTCTGATATATATTTTGAACTGAATAAAAAATATTTTGGCAGTGATGTTGTTATTGATGATGAAATAAGAATGGAATGGGCTCGTATTCCTCATTTTTATTCCAGCTTTTATGTTTACAAATATGCAACAGGGTTTTCAGCAGCGGTTTCAATTTCTCAGCAGATAATAAAGCAAGGTGAAACTGCAGTTAAAAAATATATTGAATTTTTAAAAAGCGGGAGCTCGGACTATCCTGTTGAACTGTTGAAAAAAGCCGGTGTTGACCTGACGGTTCCAAAACCGATTGAAGATGCACTGGATGTATTTAAAAGAAAATTGGACGATTTAAAAAATCTTACAATCGGTGCATCCGGGATTTGATGCTGCTATATATAAAAAAAAGACCGGCCTAGGCGGCCGGCCATTGTAAAGGGGGTCAAAATGTATTTTGTGAGGTCAGTTATATTATTTACCCATATGAACATAAATTATACATGAATTATAAAATTTTTTTTATTTCTCATATGTCTTTGGATATTTTCCTGGAGATACACCGTATGCCTTTCCAAATGCCCGTATGAAATTTGAGTAGTCACCGAAGCCAACCCTTGAACAAACCTCAGAAACCTTTAGGCCTTCTTTTAAAAGGGTTTTTGCTTTCATAAGCCTTTTTTGCCTGATGTAGTTATGTATGGTATAGCCTGTGTATCTTTTGAATTGACGTAAAAGGTGGTATTTGCTTATATAAAATTTTAAGGATATACTGTCAAGTGTGAGTTCTGATGAAAGGTTATCGTTAATATGTTTGAGTATAAAATCTATTTTTTCATCATACTCGATATAAAATTGTTTTTCATCATTATATGAATCAATAAAAGCCTTATTTACATATGTAAGAAGTTCAAGCATGTAAATTTCTTTTAAAAGCGCAGCCCCGTAGCTCATACTGTTACATGCACTTTCAAATTTATCAAGTAATTTTCGTATATATACAAGTATAGAAGGGTTTGCACGAAGAAGATTGTGCCTGTTTCCGGGAAATTGTTCAAAGCACATCAGAAGATTTGTATTTTTTATACTTTTTTCGGAAAGATATTTTGGGTTAACCCATATAACAATTCTTTCATAAATTTCCCCGGTTTCTATAACAGGGCGGTGAAGTTCCCTGTTGCTTATGATGATGATATCACCCGGTTCAAGCCTGTAACTTTTCCCTTCTATTACATACATGACCTTACCCGAGATAAAAAAATAAATTTCATAAAAATCATGATTATGATATTCCACTTCCATTACGGTTTTATCCTTATAGTGAAAATATTCATAATCAGGCGTTATCATATACTGCCTGGTTGTAAAATCCTGCTTGAAGGACTGCATAAGTATTATCTCCTGCAAAACAAATTACTATTATTATAATACAGCAATATTTGCAATATATCAAGCAATTATAGCCTATACTTATGCAAATAAACATTATATAATAAAATTTGTATAAATTAAAATATTCGGGTAATTAAAAGTTAAATGAAAAGAGAGAGTTATATGAAGTATACCAAAGCTCAATTCAAGAAATTCCATAGAGTTTTTACGTCGGAGGGAAGCCGAAGACATACAGACAGTAAAAACAGTATTTGTTTATAAAATTAAAGGGGGTTAAGTATTGGCAAATCCGGCACAGGAATTGATTGATTTAAAAAAGGAAAAGGAATTTCTTATATGTATTGATTCGGACGGATGCGTATTCGATACTATGGAAATAAAACATAAGGAGTGTTTTATACCAAATACGATAAATATATGGGGACTCCAGGCTGTATCAAAGTATGCAAGGGAAGCTGCGGAATTTGTAAATCTCTACTCCAAATGGAGAGGAACCAACAGATTTCCGGCATTAATAAATGTTATAGATCTGATTGAGGATAGGAATGAGGTAATAAACCGTGGTTTTAAGGTGCCGGAAATAGGTTCCCTCAGGAAATGGGTTGAAACGGAAACAAAACTGAGTAATCCGGCTCTGGAAAAAGCAGTTGATGATACAAAAAATCCTATTTTAAAAAACACACTTGAATGGTCAAAGGCGGTAAATGAAACTGTTGCAAAGATGGTCCACGGGATTCCACCGTTTTTACAAGTACGCGAAAGCCTCGACATTATGGCAAAATCAGCTGATATTATTGTTGTTTCGGCAACACCTAATGAAGCGCTTGTTCGTGAATGGGAAGAACATGACATTGCAAAATATATAAAAGTGATTGCAGGCCAGGAAATGGGTACAAAAAAAGAATCCATCGGTTATGCAAAAGCTGGCGGGTATAATGATGACCATATTTTAATGATTGGTGATGCACCAGGAGACTTGAAGGCTGCAAGAGCAAATAATGCATTATTCTATCCCATTAATCCCGGTGATGAAGACAGTTCATGGAAAAGGTTTTATGAAGAAGCTTTTGAAAAATTTATAAAAAAAGAATATGGTGGTGTGTACGAAGAAAAACTTATCACTGAATTTGAAAGATATCTTCCATCAACACCGCCATGGGAAAAATAATAAAATTTAAAAAGGAGGTTTTATTTATGTCGAAAGCGGATATAGGACTGGCAGGCCTTGCGGTTATGGGTGAAAATCTTGTAATGAATATGGAAAGCAAGGGTTTTTCGGTTGCAGTTTATAACAGGACAGTGGAAAAGGTAAAGGTTTTTGAGGAGGGCCGTGCAAAAGGCAAAAATATAACAGGCACATATTCCATACAGGAATTTGTAAATTCATTGAAAAAACCAAGAAAAATTATGCTTATGATAAAAGCGGGAAATGCAGTGGATGAGTTTATCGAGCAGCTTATACCATATCTGGATAAAGGAGATATAATAATAGACGGAGGTAATTCACATTTCCCGGATACCATACGCCGTACAAAATATGTTGAAGAAAAAGGACTTTTGTATATAGGGACAGGTGTTTCCGGAGGAGAGGAAGGAGCTTTGAAGGGACCGAGTATAATGCCTGGGGGTTCACCGCAAGCATGGCCTCATGTGAAACCGATACTACAAGCGATTGCGGCAAAAATGGAAGACGGGACACCTTGCTGTGACTGGGTTGGAGAAAATGGAGCCGGGCATTTTGTAAAAATGGTCCATAATGGAATAGAGTATGGAGACATGCAGCTTATATGCGAGGCATACCAGTTAATGAAAGTATTACTGGGCATGAATACGGATGAAATGCATGAGGTGTTTGCGGATTGGAACAAGGGCGAGCTCAACAGCTATCTTATAGAAATTACTCGCGATATACTAGCGTATAAGGATGAAAAAGGGAAACCTCTGGTTGAGGAAATCCTGGATACGGCAGGCCAGAAAGGTACGGGTAAGTGGACGGCCATAGCTTCACTTGACGAAGGTGTACCGCTTACCTTAATTGGGGAAGCTGTTTTTGCCCGCTGCCTTTCAGCAATGAAGGAAGAAAGAGTTGAGGCCTCAAAACACCTTAAAGGGCCAGTAGTTTCATTTAAAGGGGACAGGAAGGCAATGGTTGAAGATATAAGGAATGCACTTTATGCATCCAAGATAATATCATATGCGCAGGGATATACACTTATGATGGCTGCAGCAAAGACTTATGGATGGAATCTCAATTATGGAGGTATTGCTCTCATGTGGCGCGGTGGCTGCATAATCCGTTCATCTTTCCTGGGAAAAATAAAAGAAGCATTTGATAATAATCCAACTTTGCCAAATCTTCTTCTTGACCCGTTTTTTAAAGACAAGGTTCAGACATGCCAGCTAAGCTGGAGAAAAGTATGTATGGAAGCGCTTTCAAATGGTGTTCCGGTACCTGCGTTTACAAGTGCCCTTAATTACTATGACGGTTACAGGAGTGAACGGCTTCCTGCAAATCTGCTCCAGGCTCAAAGGGACTATTTCGGGGCACATACCTATGAACGTATAGACAGGGCAAGGGGAGAGTTCTTTCATACAAACTGGACAGGGCATGGAGGCAGTACATCAGCATCAACATACAGTATATAGATATTGTTGTAAAAATACAATCAGTATCAATCCGAATAAGGATGGATTGATATTGAAAATATAAAGAAAGGTTGTGGTAACATGGAACTGCCATTTGTAATAGATTTGATTGGAAAAGTTGTGGTAGTCACAGGAGGAGGTGGAATACTTTGCAGTACTTTTTCAAAGGCTCTTGCGCTTTGCGGAGCAAAAGTAGCCGTACTTGACCTTATAAAAGAGAAAGCCGATGTGGTCGCTGATGAAATAAATAAAGCAGGTGGCAGCGCTCTTGGAGTAAAGGCAAATGTACTTGAAACTCAGAGCCTTGAAGAAGCAAGAGCTGAAATAACATCAAAGCTTGGAACCTGCGATATATTGTTAAACGGAGCAGGCGGCAATCATCCGAAAGGGACAACAAGTGTCGAATATCTTGAGAAAGAAAGTGTACCTGGCAATGAAGATATGATAACATTTTTTGACCTCGACCCAAAAGGAGTTGAATTTGTGTTTAACCTGAATTTCCTTGGAACACTTATGCCTACTCAGGTATTTGCTAAGGACATGATGAAAAAGAAAAGCAGTGTTATTGTAAATATTTCTTCAATGAGCGCATTTTCTCCGCTTACCAAGGTGCCTGCCTACAGTGCCGCAAAGGCTGCGGTATCCAATTTTACACAATGGCTTGCAGTCCATATGTCAAGGGTAGATATACGTGTAAATGCCATGGCACCAGGATTTTTTCTGACTGAACAAAACAAAGATCTTCTGGTAAATAAAGATGGTTCATATACGGAAAGGTCTAAAAAAATACTTGAAAAGACTCCAATGAAACGGTTTGGGAACAGCGAAGAACTTGTGGGAACACTCCTCTGGCTTGTTGATAACAAGGCATCCGGTTTTGTAAATGGAACTGTAATACCTGTAGATGGGGGATTTTCCGCATATTCGGGAGTATAAAAAAAGGCGGGGAGATATATGAATAGAATTATTTTGAAATCACGCAGCAGTAAAGGTATTAATGATTCCGAATTGCTTGTTGCGCTTAAAGAATCAATAAAGGACAAGGTAAAAAATGTTAAAAAAGTGCTTTTGATACCTCCCGATATTACTAGGGCAAATTCGGGAGCAGGCAAAATAACAGGTATTTACTATGATTTATTTAAAGCGGAAAACTGCAAAATAGATGTTATGCCTGCACTGGGTACCCATGAACCCATGACTAAGGCTGAGAGATACGAAATATTTGGTGAAAGAATACCCGATAGTTGTTTCGTTGTCCACAATTGGAGAAAAGATGTAGTAAAAATTGGAAACGTACCTGCAAGTTTTGTAAACAAAGTATCGGATGGTATTGTTAATGAATCCATAGATGTGGATATTAATAAAATCGTAGTCAATAGGTCATATGACCTTATAATATCCATAGGGCAGGTTGTACCCCATGAGGTTGTGGGCATGGCAAACTATAATAAGAATATTCTTGTCGGCTGCGGCGGCAGCAGTATGATAAACAATACTCATATGCTTGGTGCTTTTTACGGAATGGAAAAAATTATGGGAAGGGATAAAACTCCTGTCAGAAAAGTGCTTGACTATGCTGAAAATAATTTTTTGAAAGACGTACCGTTGATGTATGTTCTTACAGTAACAACAGCAGATAGTAAAGGAACTTATATACATGGACTTTTCGCAGGCAGAGACAGGAAATTATTTGAGGATGCCGTTGCTTTGAGCCAGGAAAAGAATCTTACATTCGTAGATAAACCATTCAAGAAGGTTGTTGTCTTTTTGGACAAAAAGGAGTTTAAATCCACCTGGCTTGGGAATAAAGCCGTATATAGAACAAGAATGGCAATAGAGGATGGAGGAGAACTTGTAGTAATAGCTCCGGGTGTCAGAAAGTTTGGAGAAGACGATATAAATGATGTTTTAATCAGAAAATATGGCTATGTCGGCAGGCACAAAGTACTTAAGCTCGTACGTGACAATAATGATCTGAAGAACAATTTATCGGTTGCTGCCCATCTCATCCATGGTTCTTCCGATGGAAGGTTTACCATAACTTATGCGGTAGAATACCTTTCCAGGGAAGAAATAGAAGGGGTAAATTTCATATACATGCCAATGGGCCAGGCAATTGAAAAATATAATCCGGTACAATTAAAGGATGGGTACAACACCCTTGAAAACGGAGAAGAAATATATTATATCAGCAACCCTGCACTTGGCTTATGGATAAATAAAAACAGATTTCCTAAAAATATTTCTACAAGTAGATGAAAAGGGCTGTAATAAATAAATATAAATATATATATATATTTATATTTAT